>NZ_JBRAIN010000022.1:0-19568 GCF_052743955.1 Thermodesulfitimonas sp. | reverse complement strand
AGTTTATTAAACATAAAGTAAATCAAGGCATTCGGCACAAATCAAGGTATTCGGCACCCACCCGGAAAGTCCTTTAAATTTTATCCTCCTCTGGCTGGCCAGATACACCGAAAAAGAAAACCAGGGAAACTCCCTGGTATTTCACCCTTACGTATTATAGCTAAAAAAAGTAAGAAAAGCAATACTCCATCCTCCAGAGACCGTCGAAAGTTCTGGCAAAAGATTCCTTCTCCTAAACAGGCGCAGACCTTCTGGCGATTATCTCCCGGCAGCAAGGTAGGCGTCTATCGCCTTAGCCGCCCTTTTCCCTGCCCCCATTGCCAGAATCACCGTTGCCGCCCCCGTTACGCTATCACCACCAGCAAAAACCCCAGGCCGGCTGGTCTGGCCGGTCGTTTCGTCTACTACTATCCCCCCGAACTTCGTGAGTTTAAGCCCAGGTGTGGTGTCAGCAATAAGCGGGTTGGGGGTAGTACCAATCGCAATGATCACCGTTTCCACCTCAAGGCAATGCTCCGACCCGGCTTTAGGAACCGGTCTTCTCCTTCCCGAAGCATCGGACTCACCAAGCTCCATCGTCACACACTCAAGACCCTTGACCCAACCGTTATCATCACCCAGGATACGTACGGGATTGGTAAGCAGCTTGAACTCGACTCCTTCTTCCCTAGCGTGGTGAATCTCTTCCCGCCGCGCCGGCATTTCTTCTTCCGAACGCCGGTAAACGATGTAAACCTTCGCGGCACCTAGCCTGAGCGCACAACGCGCCGCATCCATCGCCACGTTGCCACCGCCGATAACGGCCACCCGTCGGCCGATCTTGATGGGCGTATCGTATTCGGGAAACCGGTAAGCCCGCATCAGGTTAATGCGGGTCAAAAACTCGTTGGCTGAGAACACCCCGTTGAGATTTTCCCCGGGTATCCGTAAAAACTGCGGCAGTCCCGCCCCGGTGCCGATAAAAATCGCGTCGTAGCCCTCTGAGAAAAGCTCGTCAACACTCAGGATCTTACCGATTACCATGTTGGTTTGAATCTCTACGCCGAGCTTTCTCAGGTTGTCAATCTCCCGCTGCACCACGCGCTTCGGCAGCCTGAACTCCGGAATCCCGTAAACCAGAACCCCTCCGGGGGTATGGAACGCTTCGAATATAGTTACCTGGTAACCCATTTTGGCGAGGTCGGCAGCGCAGGTAAGACCGGCCGGTCCGGAGCCGATTACCGCAACCTTCCCTTTTGGCGGGGCAGAGTTCGTAGGCTCGTGGCGGGGTTCCCCGCAAGAAGCCGCGTAATCGGCCGCAAAGCGCTCGAGCCGGCCAATCGCGACCGGTTCCCCTTTTTCTCCCCGTAAACAATGTTTTTCGCACTGGTTCTCCTGGGGACAGACCCGCCCGCAGATCGCCGGTAGGTTGTTGGTTTCTAGGATTTTATAATAGGCCTCAAGAAACTTCCCCTCTTCAATGAGCATAATAAACTCAGGAATTTTTACGTTTACCGGACAACCTTGTATACACCGCGGTTCCTTGCATCGGAGACAGCGCCGGGCTTCTTCCACCGCCTGCTCGGGAGTGTAGCCGAGAGCAACCTCGTCGAAATTCTTAATCCTGACCTGCGGGTCCTGCGCCGGCATCGGCACCTTGGTCTTTGCCAGGTTGGGCTTACGCTTAGGCTCCGCCATCAAACTCTCTCCTTCAAGCTACGCTGGAGCAGCTCCATGGCCGTTTTCTCTTCTTCCCGGTACATGACCGTTCGCTTGATCACCTCGTCAAAGTCAACCAGGTGGCCGTCGAACTCCGGCCCGTCAACGCAGGCGAACTTCGTCTGGCCGCCCACCGTAAGCCGGCAGCAGCCACACATTCCCGTGCCGTCCACCATTATCGGGTTCATGCTCACTACCGTCGGCAACCCGTACTGCCGCGTAAGGTTGCTCACCACCTTCATCATGATGAGTGGGCCGACGGCGATTGCCCGGTCGTACCTGTTTCCTTCGTCGAGCAATCTTTTCAAAACGTCGGTAACAAATCCCTTATACCCCTTGGAACCATCATCCGTAGCGATATAGAGGTTTGCGCAGTAGGGCTTAATCTCCTCTTCGAGGATGATCAGGTCCTTGTTGCGGGCGCCGATGATGCAGTCAACTTTCGTCCCTCGTCTGTGCAACTCCTTGACCTGGGAAAATACCAGTGCCGTCCCAAGTCCGCCGCCGACGACAACCACCCGCTGCAACCCCTCGAGGTCGGTAGGTTTACCGAGAGGCCCTACCAGGTCGAGGATGTGGTCCCCTTCTCCCAACCGCCCAAGAAGCGTGGTGGTTTTACCAACTTCTTGGAAAATGATAGTAATTGTTCCCTTCTCCCGGTCGTAGTCCGAAATCGTCAGGGGTATCCGTTCCCCTTTTTCATAGACCCGCAGGATCACGAACTGGCCCGGTTGTGCCTTCTTGGCAATCAGGTGATTCTCAACCTCGATAAGCTTTACGGCTGGCGCCAGGACTTTTTTTTTCAGAATCCCGTTCACCGCCAAAATCCCCCTCTATATGACGTAGTAAAAACCCCCCCTACATTGGGGGATTACTTTTTAACGCTGCCGGAAGGTCTTGAGATAAGAATCGCAATAGATCTCCTTATTTAAGAGAATGCTTGCCGTAGCGGCAACGTCCACCAACTCGCTGTCCTCTACATCCGCAATGGCCGCATCCAACCCGCAAGCCATCGCCATCGCCAGGAAGGTACGGTTGATGAGCGGCCGGTTCGGGCAACACTGGGAAATATTTGAAAGACCTACGACCGTCCGCGGCGCCGGAGTCGCCAGGAGCTTCACCCGCCGGATAACCTCCAGGACTTCCGGTCCGTGGTCTTGGGCTACATTCACCGGTAACACGAGGGGGTCGATGTACAGCTCATCTAACGGAATCCCGTGGGCATCTGCATTGGCTACTAACTCCATCGCCAGCGCCAACCGGTCGTGCGCGTCTTTCGGGACGCCTTTTTCGTTCATCGCCAGTCCGATGATGGCCGCGCCGTATTTGGCCGCCATCGGGAAGTAAATATCCATCTTCCACTGGTCGGCGGTGGTGGAGTTGATCATCGCCTTACCCCGGTGGACTTTCAGCCCCGCCTCGATGGCATCCGGGTTCGTAGAGTCGATACAGCACGGCAGTGGACTTGCTTCTTGCGCCACCTTTACCAGCCACTCCATTGCCGCCGGCTGGTCTTCCGCTGCTACTGTTGGGCCGGTATTGATATCGAGATATCGCGCGCCGTTCTGCGTCTGCAGGATGGCGTGTCTTTTAACGGGCTCCGGGTCGCGGTTTATAATCGCCTCGCGGATATCTTTGAACATCCCGTTGATGCGCTCGCCGATTAAAATCATCATTCTCGCCTCCTCTTAATATTTCTGCGGCTGCATCATCTTGGCAATATGCTCCTTGATGTACTGCAACGATTCCGGGTGGCGCACCACGGCAATGTGACCGCCGGCGTGAATGAGGGAGACAGCCGTGGTTATTTCCCACAAAATGGCCCGCTTCTTATGCTCCCCCCACTCCGCCGTGTCGGGTGTCTTCGCCTCCTTGGTCTTCCAAACTTCCTGCCCAACCAACAGGATCACCGGCATGGAAAGCATCTTGTCTCCCCTCAGCGCCCCAGTACGCACCCGCTCAATGATCGAGTAGGCATACTCGATTCCGTAACCAAGAGCACCGATCGAGGGGTCGATCACGATCCGGTTAGGCTCCAGGTTCATCTCGGTGATCAGGATGTTGAGCTGCTTTGCCAGGTTAATATCAATCGGGCTGGAGGCGATTACCGCATGTCCGTTGGCGATACAGCCAGCAACGATCGACTTGTAGTTCTCCTGGGTCGCGCAGCCGAGGAGGCAATTCCTGCCAGACAAGGCGCTAGCCACCTCCGGCAGAACCACGGCATCTTTTTCCTCCACGCCGCAGCCAAGGACAACGAGCGGTACCTCAACCGCTTCAGCCACCGCAGCCGCCACCCGCGCCGCCTCCTCGGGTGAGGCATTTTCCCCGTCCGGGTGGGTGCGCGTCAGCCGCAGCGCTACCAGGTCGGCCCCGTAATCCTGGCACCTTTTCGCCCAGGCTACCGGGTCGCTTAGAACCCCTTCGTAAGCCCCGGTCAGGAACTCCGGCCATTCCTGGGGCGGCGCATCAAAAACCTCAAGCGCCACCACCGGAGGGTTCGGAATCTCCCCTTCAAAGTGGAGGAAGGGCAGGGTCGCGTCACCCCCCACCTTAACCTGTTTCGGGCCGGTGCCGAGAACCGTCTCAAGACACCTGCTGGCCCACCGCTCCTTGGCGATCGCCACCGTCATCGTTACCCCAACCTTCCTACAAAATTTTGGCTTGCGATAGAATCCCGCCGACCGCTACCACCGCCGGTGAATCGTCCGGCAGGGAAACAAGTGGCCGGGAGTGAAGATCGTATTCGGTCACCGCCGGATCCGCAGGAACTAGCCCTGCATACTCAAGGCCGGTAGCTTCAATTTCCGGCCACAACACATCTATATCGGCGGGCTGTCCCCGGTTGACGACCAGGTATTTTCTTTTGATCCCCAACTTCAAACTATCAGCCAACTCCCGGATACGCCCCGCCGAACGGACCCCCCTAACCGTCGCATCAGAAAGGATAAAAAGAAGATCCACGTTCTGGGTGGTCCGGCGGCTTAAGTGTTCGAGCCCCGCTTCGTTATCCATCACTATATAGCGGTAGTTTGCCGCCAAATCTTTGAGGAAACCACGCAAGAGATTATTCACGTAACAGTAACAGCCGGGCCCTTCCGGCCCCCCCATCACCAGCACATCCACGTCTTTTCCTTCGGCTAAAGACTGGTGAATCCGGTAAGCAACGTACCTATCCTTAGTCATCCCCGCTGGGATGCTCTCACGGTCCTCCGCTACCGCCCGCATAATATCGGCAATCGAATCAGGGGCTTCAATCCCCAACGCCTGCGCCAGATTCGCATTAGCGTCTGCATCCACGGCCAAAATGGGCCGCTTTCCTGCTTTGAGCAGGTGCTTGACCACCAGCGCCACAAAGGTGGTCTTCCCTGTGCCCCCTTTACCTGCTACCGCGATAAACATCAATCACGTTCCTTATCTTATCGATGGGAAAAGGTTTAAATCAGTGTGCGGCAGGAAGAGCGCCGCCATGAACTCTTCCATGAAGCGGTTGCCGATGCTCAGTTCCACGTAAGTGACCCGTTTGGCAATCACCTTCATCTCTTCCCAAGCCGTCCGGGAAAGAAGCGCCAAACGTGCCCCTTTAAGGGAACTATTACCAATATAAGTATAACGCTCGAGGGGTAGATCGGGAAGCATCCCGATTGCAATTGCGTCCCGGATATTTAGAAACTTCCCGAATCCGCCCGCGATAAAAACTTTCTCTACCGCCTCGAGCGGCAGTCCCACATTCGCCAAGAGAGTCCTGATCCCGGCAAAAATGGCCGCCTTTGCCCGCATCAGGTTCTGGATATCGGCCTGCGTGACGAAAATTTCTCTACCAGCACTCGTCTCATTTTCCCACGCCAGCACAAACTCAGGACCTTCACTGCCTTCCCGGACCCGCGGCGACTCCTGCCCCGGCATAAACCGGCCGCCCCGGTCGATAACACCGGCCTGATAGAGGGAGGATAGCAGTTCGATTAGCCCAGAACCGCAGATGCCGAGCGGTTTCTCTCCGCCAACGGTGCGGTAAATCACCTCAAAGCCGCCCGGGAGAACCCGAACCGCTTCGATCGCGCCGGGCGTCGCCTGCATCCCACAACTAATCCCACTTCCTTCGAAAGCCGGTCCCGCCGAGCAGGCACAGGCCATAAGCCACTCCTTATTCCCCAGGACCATCTCCCCGTTCGTGCCGATATCAAGGAAGAGGCTGAGCGGCTCCGCCGCCGCGATACCAGAAACTCTAATTCCTGCCGTTATATCGCCACCGACGTAGCTCGCGACTCCCGGCAGGCAGTAAACCCACGCCTCGGGGTGCACAGCAAGACCCAGCTCAGCGGCTCTGGCTGGTGGCGGCATGTTAGCCGCTGGGATATAGGGTTCGAGGCGGATATAGGTTGGATCTATCCCGAGAAAAAGGTGCACCATCGTCGTGTTCCCGGCACAAACCACCGCCCGGACATCCTCCGGCCCCAAACCACGAAGACGCAGCAATTCGCCGACCAGCCCGTTTATCGTCTCCGTTACCGCCGTCTGCAGGGTCGCCTGGCCGCCGGCGGTTTCGGTGGCGTATATGATTCGCGAAATCACGTCGTCCCCGAAGGCCGCCTGGCGGTTATACGTTCCCGCCGTTGCAACTACGCTTCCCGTGGCAAGGTCTACTAGCTCTGCCGCCACCGTGGTCGTCCCGATATCTACGGCAAGACCAAAGGGCCCCGCCAGGTCGCCGCCAGGGGGTCTGACTCCCTGAATCTCCGTTGCGCCCTCGAGTGCCGCCAACTCAACGGCCGCCTGCCAGTTCGCCTCCCGTAGCACCCGCGGGAGGCTGCGCAACAGGGCGTAACCCACCCAAAACGGCGCCCTTTCTCCGTGTTGCTGGAGGATCCAGGTCAGCCGTCCGTAATCGTCCGTGTTGTCGCTCAGCGTCGGCGGCGCCAGCGTAACGAGACGACGTACGAAAAGAGGCTGCAGGGGGGTTTCTTCCGCCTCACTAACGGTCAAGACCCCCGACTCGCGCTCGTCGAGAAGCACGCGGTGCTCCGTAAGCCTCGATTCCTCGGGAACGTAAACGGTAACATCATCCTCCGGGACTGCGAGGCAGGCGAGAACCCAACCCGCCGCCTCCTCCTCCGGAGTAACCCTGCCCTGGCCGGAAAGGCTTACCTTGCCACTTTTAACCTGGACACGGCAGCGGCCGCAGACCCCTTTGGCGCCACACGCGCCGCGTAGCGTGATCCCCGCCTTGGTTGCTGCCTGGAGAAGCGTCTGGCCTGGCTCCACCGTAACCGAAAGCTTATCCGGGAGGAAAAAAACCATCTTTCCCGGCATCACGGCCCCCTTAAGTCCAGAACTGTTTTAAAAACGCTGGAATGCCGGCCGACTCGCGGGGACCCACCAGAACCTCCCACCCCGAGAGTTCCTGGAGTTTGCCGCTCAAAACCGCCACGCCGCCGGGGATGATGACCTTCCGGTGTCCCACCCGGTCGGCAATCCCGCTCTCGTTCAGGGCCGCTGCGATCTTCTCCGGAGTAAATTTCCCCGCCGCCCAAGCGGTTAAGACCGAAGTGCCGTCCGTATCGACGGTGAGGATGTATCCTGGCACCCGGGAAGCCTCCACATCTCCCGCCACGCAGAAATAGGTAAGCGAGAAGTTGGTAGTGACGAAGACGGGTGACTGCGGCGTGACGGCCCCGATTTCGTAAATCTTCGGCTCCACCGCAATCGGCTTCTGCGGGTCCGTATAGATATTTAGGCGCAGCGTGATCAGCGGCAGGATTTCCGCGGGGTCAACGGTATCCAAAACAATAATCCCCGCATACTTAGCGAGCGGCACCGCCGCCTCCAAAACCCGCCGGACCGGGTCCGGATCATCCCCGAAGACAATGCTCGGGTAACCGAAAGGCCGGAAGCGTTTGAGGGCCTGCCGCCGGAGCTGCGTCTGGTCGGCAAGAACCTGGTTCACCTCACGAGCGCCCGTATCAAGCACGAGCTCTTTCGCGCCCGTAGCCACAACCTTGTTCACCAGGTCGGCTAGGTCCGCCAGACTCTCCCCTTTTACCGCTAAGGGCACCCCGTACTGCTTGGCGAGGGCGGCCATTTTCTCGTAATTCGCCGCCGTAGCCGCGTAAATGAGCGGCCTTTGCGCCGCCACCCCACCAAGCGCCGCCGCAACTGCATCGGGGTTCTCGCTGCCCAGAATTATCCCACGGTTTGTCTTCTCCTTCACAGCCTTTACAGCTGCCGCAAAGGTTGCCGGCTCACCCGACGTGTTTTCGACAAAAACCAAGTCCACACAGTGCATCTGCCCCACCCGGTCAAAGCAGAGCCGGTTAATCGCCTCTACCCGGGAAGTAAGCTCCGCCAGGGGCAGATGGTCCGGAACCTTGATCGCGATTCCTGCCGGGTGCTCGAAGCGCTTGTCGTGCCGGAAAAGCACCGTTTCGTTACCGATCGCGAGCACCCGTTCCCCACTACCAATCTTAACGAGCGCGATAGGCGGTGCAGAAGCCGCGCCCAGAACCTCCTTCGCCTGCTCGCTCACATGGGGGCACTTCTCCAGCGAGGTTTTACCCGCAGCAAGCTGCATGGCGAAAGCGAGACAGGTTGGCTGGCCGCACTCCTTGCAGTTAGTCTTAGGCAGGAGCTTATAAATCTCTAATCCGGTAAGCGCCATATCCCTACCTCTTTCTTCTAAATTTAAGCAAAATTACAGCCTACAACAATGGATCCATGGTTAGCGCCGGGTGTCCTTTTTCCTCAAGGAAGGGGAGAATTTCCTCCGCCGTCACCCCAACCGTTTCGTCGGCGATCTTGTCAATAAAGTCGCGGCCGAGCCCCAGTTCTTCCGCTCGCTCCTCCAGCACGGGGCGCATCTGCTCTTTAAAGTCCTTCGGCATCCAGACAATGCGGGCCAAGCCCCCATCGGCGATGATAAACTTTTTCGAAGCCAAGTAAGCCTTGCCGATACCCATAAACCCCGGCGTCTGCACTCCGCCGCCGATCATCCCGGCCAGCGTGGAAAAGGTCATCCCGCATGGCGTCATCCCCGCGTGCTCCCGGTTGACGATCATGAAGCCGTTGCATTCGGGAAGCATCACGATGACAGCCTCGAAGCAACCGCAGGAAGTGAGCGGATACTCCATGATCGTATAGAAATTAACCCGTTCGATGGTGCCGCGCGAATGCTGGAAAATGAAATCGTTACACGACTGCCACTGCCCCTTAACCGGATCGATAACACCCTTCTTTGGTACCGGCTGGTTGCTCCCGTGCGGGTTGATCTCGTAAGACGCTTTGGCGTCGAGCCAGCTCACCGAACCGCAGAGCCCCACCCGCTCCGGTAGGACCACGCATACATGTGTGGGCGCAAACGACTGGCAGAGGGTGCAGGAGTAAAAGGTATCGACCGTATCGTCGCTGAGTGCCTTCAGCCGTTCGTCGCGGTGGGCATAAATCCACCGCGCTTCTTCCCGCATCTCCAGCACTTTGGCCTCATCGGTATAAATGGTTACCTGCACCCGGTCAAGGATGCTGGCGAACTCCGACTTCATTTTCGCGTAAAGGATATCCCCAAAGTGACGTAGCCGGAAGCCCTGTTTGAAGGCCGCTTTGGAGATACGGAGCCAGTTAATGTCGCGCTGGCCCATGTGCCAAACACCCTGGGCATAATTAATAAAGTGATGGATCCGCCGTTCCAGTACCGGCTCAAAATCCTCCTGCATCTTTCGGCCGTAAACGTCCACGACAATCCCGAGCGGTAGCCGCCCACCTTCGGGTACCGTATCAATATCTGGCCCGATAACCTCGATCTTCCCGTCCTCCACCTCGGCAGCATCCCGCATCCGCACCAGCTCGAAGGCCGGTGTCCGCTGGCCGCCAAACTCCACGTGCATATCGCCTTTGCGAACGCTTTCACCCTCGAAAGCCGGACCGTAAGCAACAGGAACCGGAACCTTCGTTACAGTGATCTTCAAGCCGCGGACCTCGATCGCCCGGCTAACAATCTTGTCGTGCGGCACGTTGGAAACCACGTGCTCGTAAGTGCAGATACCCGTCGGCAGGATCTGCGGAATGTTGGTATCCGCGATGGAAGGAAAACCGAAGTTGATCGCGCCTGCCGCCTGAGCGTATTTCTCGTCGTCAACGTGACCGAGCGCGATAACGAAAGCGAAGATCCGGTTTTTGTTATAAAGTAAGACGCGGCGGAAATCGCCAGGCTTCACCCCACCGAAAGACATGGCTGCCCGGGCGGCAAAACCGAGCGAAAAAACCGTTGCGGTAATATCCTTGCCGAAGGGAACAAGCCGGGTTTCCCAACCGAGCTCCACCCCTTCTTCAGCCAGCTGTTCCGCAAAGCTTCGGCCATCAGTCTCCGCCGATATGAAAACGTAGAGGTTTTTCTCCTGGAGCTCCCGGGCGATCTTTACCGCAATCTCATTTGTCGGCGCAGCGCCGACGATGGCGGCAAAACCCGGGGCCGTTCCGTCAACGAACTCGATCCCCCGTTTCCTTAAGATAACGTCATCCGCCGCACCCAGCCAGAGGTTATCTCCGGTTGGTGCAGAAGTCATCGTATAGGGCGGCGGGCTCTCAAGATACTTGATCGCTTCGATAATTTCATCGGCAAACAGGGTCGCCATGCCCGCATCCAGCGCCGGACCCAAGTAAGGCAGCCAGACCCTCTCCGACGGAACAGGCGGAAGGAGCGATTTAGCCCGTTCGAGAACCGGTACCAAATCACCCACTTTTTCTACCACCATGCCCGTTATCCCGTAGATCACCGGCAAGTAATACCCCGTATTTGGGAAAGCTACCGGCGCGTCCGGCCCGTAAGTCTCCAGCGCCTGACGCAACGACTCCTCAGCCCGGCCAACAATCTTGTAGGCACCTCTGATTGCCGCAGTCGCAATGATCCTAGACAACTTCGAGCCTCCTCCTCATCTCCATATCGTAGAGCACCCGCTCCCTCGCGACGTCGATACCGAGGGCCTTCCGTTTCTCATCTATAATGGTGATAATTTGCCGCGCCATCGCCATTGGATCAGGTTCGAAGAACCAGACAGCGCCCACATCCTCCCTGATGCCATCGAAAAGGTAGTTAGAAAACCTCTCGCTCCCTGTTGAGGGGAAGGCTACACCGAAACCAACCGTAACCCCGCTCGTGACGAAATACTGGCCGATCGCGATCGCCTTTTCGCTCATCCATTCGGGAGCACAACCGCAAACCGGAACCTCAGAGAGATCCTCCCCCAACCCGCCTTCTTTCACAATCGCCGTGCCCGCCACCAGCAGCCGGCTGTTATCGACGCACGAGCCACAGTGGAGTACTGGTGGCATACCAACCGCTTCGCAAACCTCTTGCAAGCCGGAGCCCGCAAACTCCGCCGCCTCCGGTATAAGGAGCCCCTCCTTCGCGCAGTTGATCGCCGCGCATCCGGTAACCAGAACGAGGACGTTATTGGCGATCAATTCCCGAACAATGGTTGTATGAAGGGCACCGAAACGCACCCGTGGGTTGGAACAGCCGACAACCGCAGCCACACCGCGAATGCGACCGTTGATAATATTGTCGTTAAGTGGCCGGTACGAAGCGCGGAAGCGCCCGCCAAGCATGTAGTTAATCGTCTCGTGGCTGAAACCGGCAACAAGATCTACCTCTTCAGTAGGAATTTCTACCGTTCGGCGCTTGGGGAAGTTGGTGATAGCCCGCCGGATTATTTCCCGCGCCACTTCAAAGCCGTTTTCGTGGTTAAACTCCAGGTGGATCGCCCCCGGAATCTGGGCCCGGGAAGAGGTAGTAAAGAGCTCCGTATGGTAGCAGCGGGCTACCATACCGAGCCCCTGCATCACACACTGAACGTCGACCACCATCGCGTCAACCGCCCCGGTGGCGATCGCCAATTCCTGCTGCAGCACGCTCCCGGCCACCGGAACCCCTTTGCGCATCAAAATCTCGTTCGCGGTGCAACAAATGCCCGCGATATTGATGCCGTTGGCACCAACCCCGCGCGCCGCAAGCAGTAACTCTTCATCTTTGGCCGCCGCCACCATAAGCTCGGGTAACAGCGGTTCATGACCGTGGACGATAATATTTACCTGGTCAGCTTTCAGCACCCCTAGGTTCACCTTAGCCCGGATCGGCACCGGCGTCCCAAAAAGGATGTCTTGCAGTTCCGTGGCAATCATAGAACCGCCCCAGCCATCAGCCAGCGAAGTCCGCATCCCGTGGCGCATCAGGTGGACGTACTCCTGATCCACTCCGACCGAAGTCCGGTGCATCATCTCTACAACCTCGCGGTCGATGCCCCGGGGCACAACGCCCAGGCGCTGCCACACCTCCTGCCGCTTTGCCGGCGCCCGGCGAATAAAGTGTAGTTCCCCTTCCTGCTGACCAAACTCTCCCAGCAGCTTTAAACCAACCTCTTCAGCAAGACGGTTTTTGTTTTTACCTGCCGCCTCAATCCCCAGTTCTGCTGCGACGGCCCGTAACTTTTCCTCGTCCCGGATCTCAAAACCAGGCGCCTCCCCACGCGCCGCCGCCAGGAATGTCAGGACTACCTCCCGCGCGTGGTCGCTGTGCGCGGCCGCTCCCGCAGCGATCATCCGCCCGAAATTCCGCGCCGCAATTGTCTCCGCAGTGGCACCGCAGACGCCGGTAGCCGCACCCGGAACATTATCGCTCACCCGGCAAGGCCCCATATAACAGATACGGCAACAGGTGCCGCCAACCCCGTAAGGACACGGCTTCTTCTTAAGCGCGCGGTGAAACGCCGTTTCCACCCCTTCCCGGGTGGTCTTGGCGAGCATCTGCTGGCTGGCTGGGCAATTAGTAAGTGCTTTCTCGTTCACGGCTTTAAGTTTTATGCCTCCTCTTGTGATTTCCGGATCTCGACTTTAACCGCTCCGCACGCAACCCCGGGGGGCAGAAGTATATTGGTTTGCGCCGCAAAGGCCGGCATGGTTACCACCCCTGGCATGAGTGCGGCATCAATGCGCACAACACCGGTGGTCGCCCCGTAAAAACTTGTGATGTTAACTCTTGTACCTTCCACCAGTTGTAACCTCTCAGCATCCGTCAGCGAAAGAGCAACACCATCATCACGGTAAGAAAGTTGCCGTAAATCAGTATGCGCCACTCTGGAATAATCGTAAAAGCCGAAGCGGGAAGCAAGAGGCACAAGCCATAACTCTCCTTCTTGTCGTGCCTCCACCTCCGCCGTTACCGGCAGGAATTCCGGGCACGGCGCGCTACAAGAGTGTCCCTTCCCGACATCAGCTCCTGCTGCTTTACCACCGGTTAATTGGACATCAAAATCACATCCTGCGTCAAGCGCTATTTTCGACGCCAATTCAGCAAAAACCTGCACAGGAACAGGAATTTTCGCCGGCAATACCTGTTTACCCTGACGCAACTTGCCTTCCACATTCCAAACGGTCCCGCCGGTCTCGATATGGGTAGCCAGAGGCAAAACCACATCCGCCATGCGGGCCGTTTCGGTCAGAAAAAGATCCTGTACCACAAGGAACTCAAGCCGTTCGAGCCGCGCCCTTACCTTTCCGCACCCGGGGAAAGAGGCTACCGGGTCTTCCCCTAAGACGTAAAGCCCACGGAGAGGTGAATCCTCGGCAAGCACTGCCGCGGTTATCATCCCAGATTCCCCTATCACCCCGTCTTTAGCAGCAACCGCCCCCATCCGCCAGACACCGTGCGCGTTGAGCAGCGAATGGCCCAAGAAGAGCGCCTTCGCGGTTCTGCCCGTCAGGAGGCTCAGGTTCCAGACCGCACGCGCTGTATCTTCGGTTATTCCGTCCACCGCCAAAACCACAACACCCTTTTGCCCGGTATCGGCCCAGATTTCCGCCGCCGTAGCTATCTCTTCCGGGCCTACCCCCGTAGGTCTGCCTTCCGCCGCCGCTAATCCCGTCGCGAAGGCACCGAAATTGGGCAGGACCTCGATTCGGGAGCGCTCTTCGCCGAGGCGGGCCAAAACCGCCCCCGCAAGTTGTTGCAGGACAAGGTGCTCAGTGCCGGGAAATGCCCGGAGCCAGACCTTGGCCACCCTGGTTGGCCGTCCTTTATAAAACCCAAGATAGATGATCTGGGCTTTGTTGTCGGCCGCCCGCTTAATTTGGCCCCACACGGCAGGAACCCGGCGCCATACATCACCGAGCACCAAAATTACTTTGGCGTTTTCGATATCCGCAAGTGAGGCGTAGCCATCAGGGCCGCCGACCATGCGGTCGAGCTGCTGCAGCACCGCAAGGCCGGTAAACCGCACGCCGCTGTCGACATTCGCGGTGCCCAGCCCCTCGCGGAAAAATTTATAAAAGGCAAAAGCGACCTCGTTCGTAACCGTGCCACCCACGATGCCGCCGATGGCGTCCGGTCCGTACTTTTCCCGTAATTGCCGGAAGCGCGCCCCAACTAAATCGAGCGCCTCCGCCCAATCCACTTCCCTCAGTTCACCATTCCTGCGGATAAGAGGCGTAGTAAGCCTTGCTTTACTGGTCAAATAACCGTAACCAAAGCGCCCCCGAACACACAGGTAATCCGCCGGTGCCGCCGTAGAGACTTTTACAATCTCGTTTCGCTTAAGGTTTAGGTAGAGGCGACAGGCGCTACCGCAATAACCGCAGTAGCTCTCAGCTTTACTGAACTCCCACTCGCGCCCCTTGCGGCGCCGCTGTTTCTCTATCAAAGCCCCCGTAGGACAAACCCCCACGCAGCTGCCGCAGAAGTCGCAGCCCGCTTCCAAGAGCGGTTTCTCGAGGGGGGTCGCCACCTTGGTTTCAATCCCCCGCCGCATGAAGTCGAGAACGTCATTCCCCTGCGTTCGGCACACCCGTACACACCGGCCACAGAGGATACACAGATTGTAGTTGCGGATGATGAACGGGTTCTCCTCATCCACCGGATAACCCGGATCGCGTACCGGGAAGGAAGGCCGCTCGATGCCGAGTTCGTAAGCGTACTGCTGCAATTTACAGGCGCCGCTTTTCTCGCAGCTCAGGCAGAGCCCCGGATGACGCGATAGCAATAACTCGATAACGAACCGTCTGGCCTCCCGGATCTGCTCAGTGTCGGTCCGGACAACCATCCCTGGACTCACTTTGCGCATACAGGAAACCACAAGCCCCCGGACATTTTCAATCTCAACCACACAGAGGCGACAGGCCCCTGTCCCTTTTAGCCCTGGACAGTAGCAAAGGTGCGGAATCGCAATTCCGGCTGCCGCTGCGGCTTGCAGAATTGTGATCCCTTCGGGAACCAAAACTTCCTGGCCATCAATAGTCAGGATAACAGAATCGGCCACTTTTTGCTTCCCCCTTGTCTTCAGCTCACTTCTATCGCCTTTGCTTCGCAAACTGTCAGGCATAAACCGCAGCGCGTACACCTACTTCCGATGATCACGTAAGGACGGCTATCCGTCCGGAAGGGGATAAAGGACTCGCCTACAACCGCTCCCGCGGGGCAAATCTCCCGGCATTTACCGCATCCGGTGCAACGCTCGGGATTGATCGTGTAGCGCAGCAACTCCTCACAGGAGCGTTCCGGACAACGTTTATCCCGTACATGCGTTTCGAAAGCCGCGCGGTGGTCGCTGATTACCCGGGAGATTTTCTCCACCGCCTCTTGCCCATGTTTGCAGAGCGCCGTGATAAAAACCTCGGCGCAGATCTTCGCCAGTTGGTCAATATCCGCAGACGTTGCGGTCCCCCGGCGCAAGCGCCGAAAAATATCGATAATTAGCGGGGCCGCGGTCAGACAGGGGAGGCAACGCCCACACAGGCGCTCCTCGGTAAAGGCCAGGTACTCCTCGTACGCTTGCGTCACCACACAGGTTGCGCCGGTCATACCGCTTCCTCCTTTACCCCCGGTTCAACGCGGATGCAGTTCGTCGGGCAGACCGCGATGCACGTACCGCATTTCTGACACAACGTATTCTCAATATAAAAACCGTCCCGCTCCTCCAGTACCGCACCGTAGGGACAGCTCTGCTGACAGAGGCCGCAGAGAACACAATCTTCACCGATTACATAGTTACCAAGGCTGGTGCAAGCACCGGCCGGACAGTATTTCTGACGGATATGCGCCTCGTATTCCGCCCGAAAATACTTGATAGTCGAAAGCACCGGATTCGGCGCGCTCTGCCCCAAACCACAGAGCGACGTCTTTTTTACCATCCGCCCGATCGCTTCGAGACGCTCAATATCCCCCTCTTCTCCTTTACCAGCCACAATCCGGTTGAGTATCTGGAGCATCTCGTAAGTGCCGATCCGACAGGGCGGGCACTTGCCGCAGGACTCACTCTGGGTAAAAGACAAGAAAAACCGGGCAAAGTCGACCATACAGGTTCTGTCGTCAACTACTACCATCCCACCGGAACCCATTATCGACCCGAGCCGCGTGAGCGACTCGAAATCGACCGACGCGTCGAGATACGCCTCAGGGATGCACCCGCCAGACGGGCCGCCGGTCTGAACCGCCTTAAACCTTCCTTCTCCCATAACACCGCCGCCCACTTTAAAAACAACTTCCTTAAGGGTCATCCCCATCGGTACCTCAATCAGCCCGGTGTTACGCGTCTTTCCCGTGATGCAAAAGGTCTTCGTCCCTTTGGACCCTTCGGTGCCGTACTGCGCGTACCAGTCACCACCGTTCAGAATAATCGCCGGGATGTTCGCGAAGGTTTCTACGTTGTTGAGACACGTTGGCATTCCCCATAACCCCTGTTCGACCGACCGGGGCGGGGTTACCCGTGGCTCAGGGCGCTTCCCCTCAATGGAAATCATCAGCGTCGTCGACTCCCCGCAGACGTACGCGCCCGCCCCTTTCTTCACGCGCAGGTCGAAGTTGAAGTTCGTGCCGAGGATCCGCTCGCCCAAAAGGCCCCGTTCCCGGGCCTGCTCTATGGCAAGTTCAAGGCGCTTAACGGCCAGGGGATACTCAGCGCGAACGTAGATATAGCCTTCATCGGAACCAATGGCATAAGCGCAGATTAACATCCCCTCCAAGACGGAATGCGGGTTTCCCTCCATAATCGAGCAGTCCATAAAAGCCCCCGGGTCGCCCTCGTCGCCGTTACAGATGACGTATTTCTTCTCCCCCGGTGCCCGGCGCGCCCCTTCCCATTTTCTTCCCGTAGGAAAACCAGCACCGCCGCGCCCCCTCAGCCCCGACTTCTTGACCTCTTCTATTACTTCTTCCGGATTCATTTCGGTGAGCGCCTTAGCCAGAGCGAGATAACCCCCAACGGCGATGTAGTCTTCGATGTCCATCGGGTTAATTTCGCCAAGGTCCTTCATAATAGCAATTCGCGTCTGGTAACGGTAAAAGGACATATCCTCCTTCCGCCGGCAAACCTTACCCGTCTCCGGATCGCGGTAGAAATGCTGCGGCAGCTCAACACCGCGACGAAGGGCGATATCAACTATTTTAGGAACGTCAAAAACGGAAACCTTATTAAAAAAGAACTGGTAAGGCTCCATAGAAACAATTGGCGCGCCCTGGCAGAAGCCCTGGCACCCCACCGGGACCACCTTCGCCTCCAATCCCTGACGCTCTACCTCCGCTTGAAAAGTCCGGAAAATCTCCTCCGCACCGCCGCTCATACAGCTGGTCCCCATGCAGACTTTGACTTTCTTCTGAATCTGCGCCCGCTCGGCGGCCAATCTTTTCGCCAGAGCCTCGAGCGCCATCCGGCTTTCAATCCTGGCCAACAGCCTCACTCCTTTTTCAGAACCGATAGAACCTTACTAGGATCAAGCACCTGTTGCGTCCGCTCATTAATTACGACCACCGGCGCCAGAGCACAAGCTCCTACACACCTGACAGTTTCGAGGGTATATTTTAGATCTGGCGATGTCTCACCACACTTAAGGCCCAATCCTTCCTCCAGCTTTGCCAGCACGCGGGCAGCACCCCGAACGTGACAGGCCGTCCCCATGCAAACCTGGATGATGTTCTTGCCCCGCGGCGTAAAGTAGAAACGCGCGTAAAACGAAGCTACCCCGTAAATTTCCGCTAAAGAAAGCCCGCGCTCCGCAGCTACCACAGACAAAGCTTCCTCCGGCAGATAGCCAAACTCTTGTTGAATATCTTCCAGGATGTCATTCAAAACGCCATCTTTTCCTCTGTATCGCGCCACAATTTCCCGGGCCCGCGTCTCAATGGTGGTCACGCTCCCTCTCCCCTTCAAGCACGTCTTTTAGCTTTTTTACTGCCGCCCAAAATTCCCCGCCGGGCTCCCCACCCTGGTAGGTCATTTCATCGAATGGAAGCATCCCCTTTACCTTTCCGGGGAAAGTAGCCGCAACCTTGCCCGCTTCGTCCGGTGACCGCACCTTATTGCCAACCACGATGATCCACGGCACACCAATCTCCACCGCCAGCTTTTCTACCAGCTTGGCCGTATGGATGCTTCGCTCATTGGGCTCCGTAACAATCACCATCACGTCCACGCCGCGCGCCGTTCCGCGGGAAAGATGCTCAATCCCCGCCGGCATATCCATCACCACCACCTCGTCCCGTTCGAGAAGCAGCGCGCTAACCAGCGCGTTCAGGAACGCGTTTTCCCGGCAATAACAGCTCGTCCCCGCCTTTTTCAGCTCCCCCATGCGAATAAAGAGAATGTTATCCAGCCGGTAACAGAAATCATCGAGCACCTTGCCCAACTCCGGGTTCAGCCGGAAAAACTCCCCTTCGCCACCCATTATCTCCCGGATCTGGTCTTTAAGCTCGATAACCGGCCGGATTCCCGCCGCTTCTTCCGGCAAAAGCCCAAGGGCCAGCGCCAGCGAGGCATCAGGGTCGGCGTCTACGGCGTAGACCCGCCGGTGGGTAGCAGCGTACGTCCGGATCAGAGCCGCCGCCAGAGTCGTCTTGCCCGCCCCACCCTTACCGGAAACCGCAATCTTTATTCCCCGCACAGCGCCAGATCCTACCTCGTCTTTATAAATATTATATATAAAATTTCCGTCTCCGGCCTGTAAATGCTCGCTAACCTAACGGGCAAAATTAGTCTTTCAAGCGCGCAAAAAGTGAATTTAATGGTTACTAAAAACCGCTTAGAAACAAAAAAACGGACACAAAAATTAAAGGGAGCGCTTGCGCTCCCACCAATATCGGCCTCCGGTAGCGGCGTCCCTTAACTATTTAAATAATAAAAACCGGCGTTTTAAGAAGCGGTATTCATAAAGGTAACCGAAACCGCTCAATCCTAAGATCAATACAATCACCGCTTTAAGCCATCTTATCGTGCGCGTCAGGCGAAGGATATACTCCTTTCGGGAATTTACCAGGCGTTCCATATCGCGCTGCAGCCGGGCTAATTTCTCCTTCTCCCGCTGGATCGCCGCCCGTTCCCTCATAAACCGTAAGTTTTCCTCCCGCGCGGCAAAAAGGGCCTGGCTCAAATCTCTAACCCTTAACTCTAGCAAGTAGGCTCCGCTCTGATCCGGGGTCTGCGATAGGGCATTCCAGAGCACCAGCCCCTCCGGCTCAGGTAAGTTCACCCCCATAAAATAGGCAGATGAAACGCTCTGTCCGGGGCGAAAGTTTGGCCTCTTCAAACCGCGCTTCCGTAGCCCCAGCGGAACAAAGTAACAGCCAGAAAAAAAGAGGAAGAATGATAAGCGCCAGGCTTACCCGCATCTGTCTCCCCCCGGACAAAATGATAGCCCTTACCATAATTACGGAAAGCCGGCACCGCTTATGCCTACCGCATCTGGCACCCTGTACTTTATTCCCACCAAAAATTTATTCCGCATTATGTATAAAGCCTATAACCACTGGAAATAATGAAAACAGCTCCGCTAAAAACTCTATCTCTCCATCCAGCGGCTTCTACCGCTGGACTTTTTTAACTCTCTCTCCCACGGCCCCTTGA
>NZ_JBRAIN010000021.1:0-19613 GCF_052743955.1 Thermodesulfitimonas sp. | reverse complement strand
AACCAACTTATTCCTCTAATGTATCCTGTTACCCCTACTCAAATTTTACTCGAACAAGTACGCGTTCGCCTTCACTCCTGAAGCATCATTTCGACCAGAACAGCATCCACCCCGATCTTTTTCACCTGTTGCCAAGGAATGATCAGGTCACGCCCCCACCGGAACAAGCCTAAATACCGCCTCCCCTTCCGGACCACCAGTGCGGTTACGCTTCCTTTCTCGTCGATATGCAGGTCAACGACCGGCCCGAGACGGCGCCCGTCAACAATATTGATAAAATCTCGCCGTGCGAGTTCAGAAGCTTTAAACAAAACGCCCACCTCCCCTTTACCGGTATGCAGGCAGGGGAGAAATGGTTACGTGCGCGCCGTAGAGGCTTCGAAAAGCCGGGAGCATCCCGCCTTTACGCCGCCGGAAGTTTTAGTTCCCGCCGCACCGCTTCGTGAAGGGCAGCAACCGCCTCAGGTGTGGCTGCCTCAGCGTAAACGCGAAAGACAGGCTCAGTACCGGATGCCCGGACCAAGAACCAGGCACCATTCGCCAGTTCAAGCTTAACGCCGTCAGTTGTCGTGCGTTTGACCACCGCCGCGCCGGTAAACTCTGCCGGGCAAAAGTCTCTCAGGAGACGGAGGATGCGCTCCTTTTCTTCCGGTGTAGTATGGTAGTCAACCCGTGTGCTTACCACGCGGCCGAAGCGGGTACCGAGGTCGGCCAGTAAAGCGCCCAACGATTTGCCGTGGGTAGCAACAATCTCTGCGGTCAGAAGGCCCGCCAAAATCCCGTCTTTCTCCGGAACATGACCGCGGATCGAAAGCCCGCCGCTCTCTTCCCCGCCGCAGACACAACCGTGCTCGCGCAGGTAGGCGCCGATATACTTGAACCCTACCGGCGTCTCGTAAGTAACTTCCCCGTATGCCGCTGCGATCCGGTCAACGAGGTGCGTAGTCGCCACCGTCCGCACCACAGGACCCCGCCAGCCCCGCTTTTCGAGCAGGTGGTGATAGACAAGCGACAGAATCTGGTTGGGTGAAATAAAGGTGCCGTCGGCGTCAATAACGCCCAGGCGGTCAGCATCGCCGTCCAAGGCAAGCCCTAGGTGCGCCTCCTTGGCAAGTACCAGCCCCCGTAGCTCCCCCAGACGGGCCGCGACCGGGTCCGGCAAGCCGCCGCCAAAAAGGGGGTCCCGCTGGTTATGAAGCGTGGTCACCGTTGCCCCCAACTGTTCCAGGAGCGCCTCGAGATAGCCGATGCCCGCCCCGTACATCGGGTCTACAACGACTTTTAAGCCCGCCCGGCGGATCGCTTCCCCGTTAACCAACCGCAAGAGATGACGAAAGTAGTCCTCGCGCGGCGCGAGCGGCTGCTGCGGGGCCGGGGATACCATTGGTGGAGCAACCGGTTCGGCCAGAAAGCCCTCGATGCGGCGGGTGATGTCGGGCAGGGCCGGGCCCGCATATTCGGGAATAAACTTTATCCCGCAGTACTCCGGCGGGTTGTGGCTTGCCGTAAGCATCACCGCGCCGCCTGCGTTACAGTTTTTAATCGCGAAGGCCGCCACCGGTGTAGGCAACGCCCCTGCCGAAAAAAAGACGGGAATCCCCCAGCGCCGCAGCACGTCGGCTGCAGCCGCCGCAAAACGGTCCGCGAGGAAGCGGTTATCATAGGCGACCACCACTCCTCGCGCCGCAAGCCCCGCTTCCCGCAGGTAGGCCGCAATCGCCGCCGCCACCTTTTCCACATTTGCAAAAGTGAAATCGCGGGCGATTATCCCCCGCCAGCCGTCGGTTCCAAAGCTAATCTTTGCCAAACACTTCCCTCCCCTCGTAGCTTCCAGGAATTTTCAAGCGAAATTCGACCCCGGCAGTAAAAAATCCTGCTCCTAACTAACCACAGCCTTCAGGCCCTTACTGCCCCATTTTCCCGGGTAGCTTGTCGCTAATGTCCGTGAGATGCTCGAGCTCGTCCTGCTTCTT
The DNA here is from genome assembly GCF_052743955.1 of Thermodesulfitimonas sp. Lineage (NCBI taxonomy): Bacteria > Bacillati > Bacillota > Clostridia > Thermoanaerobacterales > Thermoanaerobacteraceae > Thermodesulfitimonas > Thermodesulfitimonas sp. The sequence goes on along the minus strand of NZ_JBRAIN010000021.1, from coordinate 17,640 downwards.
ATCCATGTATAGCTTACCCTCCGTATCCAGCCCCGCGTAGAGCACATCCTTCAGAGAGTAAATCCCCTGTTTTTCTAGCTCTTTGAGCAGCCATTCTTCGGTAAAGGTTGTTTTGCTTGAGGTTCTGTTTAATAATCACCCCGTCAACAACAAGCTCAGAGGGTACCCCTTCATACTTAGTGGGAATGCCTAAATCGGCAGGCGTTACGGGGCGTTTATCTGCCTTCGGTAAGACACTTAAGGACCCGTTCGGCTCCGCAACCGCGAACTCAACGTCGGCGATGTTGAAATACCCCTTCTCCCGTAGCTGCATCATCAGGTCGTCAACATTATACCGCATCCGCCGCATATTCCGCTCGAGGATCTTCCCGTTATGTATGACAACCGTTGGCTCGTCACCTAAAATCTTCCGCGCCGGACGGTACTTGAGGCCCAGCCACTGTGTCGAGATCGTCAGCGTAGTAAAAACAAGTAGCCCCAAAAGATAGTACCAGGGACTCGTCTTGACATCAGTTGCTAAGCTTGCCGCAATAGAACCGATAACGATCCCGTTGACGTAGTCGGAGATGGTCAACTGCCCCACCTGCAACTTTCCCACCAGCCGCGTAATCAGAACCACCCCGGCAAAGGCACCGATAGCCCGGAGCAAAATTTCCAGGAACGGGTTCATAAGCGCACCCCCGCAAGTTTCGTCTCATCGCTATTAAAATTCGCCGCTCCGGAAAGCCTTATACAGAACGTCCGCCGGTAAAAGGGAAACGGCCCTCCAGCGACTGGATCAGGATAAAAATGGTAATAATCAATATAGGTCTGTCAAGGCCGGCAGATGCTTTTATTTCCGGAGGGTAAAAATGCGGCTTCAAGAAAGGCTTATCACGGAGGAACGGATGCTCCGGGCCTATCTGCGCATTCTGCAGCGAAAGCGCGCCCGGGCGAAAAAAAAGCAAAAGAAAAGGGGCCGTCTCGGCTCCCCCGTTAAATTTCTTTAAGGCCTACATCTTCATGGATACCCGTTATAAGATACCACCGGGAGCGCCAAAGGCAGTGTAGGTTTCGCGTAAGCCCGTGAGTAGGTCGTAGCGCGGCGCCCACAAGAGTGCCTCTTGGGCCCGCTCATTGCTCAAGACACTGTGGCGAATATCGCCAGAGCGCGGGGTTCTGTAAACCGGGGCCAATTCTTTCCCGGTAGCCTGCAGGAGTAAGCGCCAGAGGTCGTTTATAGAGGTGGCCTGACCAGTGCTGATATTGAGGACCTCACCGCCACCGCGCGTAAGGGAGGCAACAACCGCCGCCGCTACATCCGCAACGTAAATAAAGTCCCGGGTCTGCCCGCCGTCCCCGTAAATTTCCGGCGGCTCATCCTGCCGGAGCCTGCGGCAAAAAATGGCGACCACACCCCCTTCCCCCGCGCTGTCCTGGCGCGGGCCGTAAACGTTCGCCAAGCGGAGCACCACCCCCTCCATGCCGTAAAGCCGCTGGTAAGTCCAGAGGTAAACTTCGGCGGCGTACTTGGAAGCGCCGTAAGGGGAAAGAGGCCGAAGCGGGTGATCCTCGTCTACCGGGAGGTAGACCGGGTCACCGTAAACGGCGGCTGAAGAGGCGTAGATAACGCGCCGGACCCCGGCTTTTCGCCCGCACTCCAATACGTTTACCGTACCCGTAATGTTAACCGTCGCGTCGAAACACGGGTCCGCAAGCGAGCGCGGCGCCACCGCCTGAGCCGCAAGGTGTACCACCACCTCGGGGCGTTCCACGTGAAACACTTCGGCGAGGGCCGGCGTAGTGATATCGACCTGGTAGAAAGGCACTCCCGGTGGCAGGTTCTCGCGGCAACCGGTACTCAGGTTGTCAACCACAGCGACCACGATACCGGATGATAAAAGGGTCGCCACCACGCGCGACCCGATAAAGCCGGCTCCCCCAGTAACCAGTACGCGCATCATCTCTGCCCCGCAAAAAGATTTTCCAGATAGGCGCGAAAGGCGGGACCCAAGTCTTCCCGCTCTAACGCCATCTCCACCGTTGCCTTGAGGTAACCAAGCTTATCCCCGGCATCGTAACGTTTGCCGCGGAAGGCATAGGCAAAAACCTTATCCTTAAAGGCCAGCACCCGGAGGGCATCGGTGAGCTGAATCTCCCCGCCGGCACCCGGGGGTATCTCGGCCAGGATGTCGAATATCCGGGGGGAGATAATATAGCGGCCGGTGATACCCCACCGGGAAGGCGCCTCCTCTGGCCTCGGTTTTTCAACGAGATCGTGAACCGCAAATACGCGCGGCCTAATTTCTTCCCCGCTAATAACGCCGTAGCGGGAAACCTCCTTCAAGGGCACCCGTTCTACGGCCACGACCGTTGCCTGAACCTCCGCAAAAAGTTCCAGCATCTGCGCGAGGCACGGCTTTTCCTCCCTAACAATATCATCCCCTAAAAGCACCGCGAAGGGCTCATTACCGACAAAAGTCCGCGCGTGAAGGACCGCGTGCCCCAGCCCCCGGGGCTCGCACTGCCGGACGTAGTGGATATTCGCCATCTTCGCAATCTGTCTGATCTCGCGGAGCGATTCCTCCTTCCCGCGCTCCCGCAGGTAGGTCTCAAGCTCAGGGCAGCAGTCAAAGTGGTCCTCTATCGCCCGTTTACCCCGTCCGGTAACGATTAAAATGTCCTTGATCCCGGAATCGACAATCTCTTCCACGATGTACTGGATGATGGGTCGGTCGATTAAAGGTAGCATCTCCTTCGGCTGGGCTTTGGTAGCCGGAAGGAAACGGGTGCCAAGGCCTGCCGCCGGGATCACGGCTTTCCTTACCTTCATGCCACTCCCCCTTCACAGATTTACTACCTGGTTAAAAGCCAACGCCCCGTTCGCCGGCCTTTTCCTTCAAGGCCGGGAACTGGCGTATCCGCCAGCGGTAGCCAACAATACCGCACCGCGTCGCCAAAACAAGGAACCCTATCGCAACCACGAGGAGAAGGATTGCCGCCTGGACCAAGGTGAGGCGGGTAAGCAGAATGGCGCTCAGGCCGAGAATGGCACTCACGGCATAAACGACCAGGACCGCCCCGCGGTGGCTAAGCCCGATAGCTAACAACCGGTGGTGCAGGTGCTCGCGGTCCGGCCGGAAGATATGGCGGCCGTTCTTGTAGCGCCGCAGGATCGCAAAGAGGGTATCTAAGAGCGGTATCCCTAAGATGACGGCCGGGGTGATGAGGGTTACCGCGGTTGCCGTCTTCGCCACGCCGATTATCGCCCCGCAGGATAGGAGAAAGCCGATGAGCATGGCGCCGCAATCGCCCAAAAAAATCCGGGCCGGGTGAAAATTAAAAGGGAGAAAGGCTAACAGGCTCGCGGCCAAGACCAGCGCCGGCAGAACCGCAATCTTGTCGCCGGCAAGCGCGGCCACTGAGGCCAGGGTAAGGGCGCCAATGGCGCCGATGCCGGCGGCCAGCCCGTCAAGCCCGTCAACAAGATTAACCGCGTTGGTCACCGTTACGATCCAGAAAACTGTAAGTGGTACGCCCCAGAAGCCAAGATGGAGCAAAAGTCCCTTATGCAGAGGATGGGTAACAAAAACGATGCCGATGCCGAAAGGGAGAACCGCAAGGGCGGATAGAATCTGCCCGGCAAGCTTTAACCGGGGGCTCAAGCCTCGCGCGTCATCAACCATGCCAAGGAGAAAAACAAGCGTCCCCCCGACCAAAAGACCAAGGTAGCGTGAAGACAGCCCTTCAACCAGCGCCAACAGAAAAAACCCCGCGAGGAAACCAAGATAAACCGCCAAACCGCCGAGGCGGGGCGTGGGGTGGGAATGGATTTTGCGCCCACCGGGTTCATCAATAGCCCCTATCCGCTGCGCCAGACGTACCGCCACCGGAACCGTCAGACCCGTAACCGCAGCTGCCGTTACCGGCACGAAAAGCGAGTAGTGCAACGTTTCTCTCCCCCCAAAAAGTTGCTGCGTTTTGCCGCTCTATTCCCGCGGCGCGAGCAACCTTTCACCTGCAGCGAAGATTAGCTCCGCTTCCGCCGCAAGCTCTTCGTCCACCCAGGCACGCCCCCTCGCCTTACCCACTGCCGCCTTCAACTTCAAAATCTCTACCTCGAGGCGGAGGGTGTCTCCCGGAAGTACGGGACGCTTAAAACGCGCCCCGTCAATCCTCGCAAAAAGCGGAACCCGGCCTCGGTAAGCTTCCAGGGTAAGTACCGCCACCGCGGCAACCTGGGCTAGCGCTTCGATAATAAGCACCCCCGGCATTACCGGACGCCCCGGGAAGTGCCCCGGGAAAAAAAACTCGTTAGCGGTTACGTTTTTAATACCTACCGCGCGCTTCCCCGGTTCGAGCTCGGTAATCCGGTCGACGAAAAGAAAAGGATAACGGTGGGGCAGAACCGCCTCGATTTCTCTTAACTCCAAGGTAGACCCCCCTACTGGCCGTTATAGGCCGTACCCGTATACCGTAGTTGCCGTCCCGGCCCCAGACGTGCCCGCCGCGGGTGGCGTCCCGCTCGTTTGGGCGGGAGTCGGTGCGGTATTCGCCGGAAGCTGCTCCTCGCTGGATCCAGGTACGATCACTACTTCCGGCGCCGTTACCGTGCCGTAAGCTTCCCCCGTCACCGCCCCGTAACTGTCATTAGGGATCGTATTTCCTGTATGTCCCCACGCTGGCCGTGTTTTCTTCTTCGGTCTTACCGCCTGCGTGATAATAACACCAGAAGACGTCTCCCTAACAAACTGCGCGATTGGTTCCCCACTCAAGAGCTGAGCTACCGCTCTTTTCGCTTCTTCCGGGTCTACATGCCAGTACGGATCACCGGCAAAACAGCCCGGAAGTATACCACTCACTACCGTAACCTCTTCCATTTCCCGCGCCATCCGCGCCAGAGCGAGCATCTGGTCAAACGGTAGGTTGGTGTAGATGCAATCCTTGATCTTCGGGATTAGAACCGGCAGGCGGACAAGGTTGCGCGGCTTCATCATCTCCTCCACCACCGCGCGCAGGAACTTCTGCTGCCGCTGCACCCGGCTGATATCCCCAAGCGTGTCGCTCCGGTAGCGGACGTACATCAACGCCTTCCTGCCGTCGAGCCGCTGTACCCCTTTATGGAGGTTGATTGTAAACCGCCCGCCCTTTTCCGGGTCGTAATGGTACATATTCTTTTCCACGTCAAGTGTAATCCCGCCCAAGGCGTCAACCAGAGCGACAAACCCCTCGTAATTGGTAACAAGGTAGTAATCGACCGGCTGACCAATCAGATCAGAAACCACCTGCGTGGTAAGCTCTGGTCCGCCGTAGAACATTGCCGCGTTGATCCGGTCCCGACCGTGGTCCGGAATATCGACCAAGGTATCGCGCGGTATTGAGAGAAGAGCCAGTTGCTTCTTTTCCGGGTCAGCGCTTACAAAAATAATCGAATCGCTTCGAGCACGGGTTTCACCGTTACGGGCGTCTGAGCCGAGCAGGAGAAAATTAAGGCGTTGCCCGGCTGCTTTCGCCTGACCGCTGTGTCCCCCACCAAAACCTCCCTTACCTGAACCGGTAGAATAACTTATCGCTGCGTACCCGATCCCAGCCATTAGGCAGAACACCAAAACGGCTATTCCCAAGCAGCGGGGCCGCCGCCATTTTTTTATTCCCGCTTTGTTTCGAACCACAATTTCTCCCCCAAAAAAACTCATTGACGATCTCTGTCTTTACCCTTTAAATTATAAAAGGTAAGCTCCAAAAGGAGGCCTTTTATGCGACTGTTAGATGAAAAAGGCAAAATTTTCGGTTTTGTCAACGTTATCGACGCCATCGTAATCCTCGTCGTGTTCCTAATTCTCGCGGGGGCAGTGTATAAACTTCTCCTCCCGAAAACCTATACGCCCCCTACACGGGTTCAGTTCGTCGTTCGCGTCCCCGCCCTGCCGCCCGAAAGCGCCCGCATGGTTAAGGTCGGCGACCGGATAGTTGCCGGCGCCAGCTACGTTCCGGTAACGGTCAAGCGCGTAGATGTCGAACCAGCCTTCTCCACCGAAACAGATGCCGCTGGGCGGAAAGTTGCGGCTCGCGACCCCTATTTCAAAGATCTAGTAGTTACCCTTGAGGGAAGTATCCCCATCACTACCGCCCAGATCAAGCTCGGTAACCAAGGAATCCGGGCGGGGCGGGAGTACTTCCTTAAGTCGCTTACCTATGAATTTAAAGGCACTATCATTAAAGTAACACTAATTCCTTCCCAGGACAAGCCGGCGCCGTAAAATTTTTACGTTTTACCCGCTTTTAGTCATTTACTGTCGTTTAGAAGCAAGCCTGTATCTAAAGCGGTACAATCCGCACCGGCAGTTCCCGCGTTGCAACGTGCGGGTAAGCGTTTTTCGTATCCACGACAAAGGGACCAGTGCCATCCAGAAAACGGGCGAAAACCGCCGGGTCTTCAGGTAACAAGCCCTGCTGTCGCGCTAAAATAACGGCTCCGTGCGCTCCGTCGAGCGCTTTTTCCAACGCGTCAACTTGGAACGGAAAGGTCAACGGGACGACCGGGTCGTAAGCACGCACCGTCACCCCGCTTTCTTGTAATGCCTCCGCTACTTTGACCGCGGGGGAAAAACGGCAGTCGCTGGAATAGTCCTTCATCGCCAGGCCCAGCACCGCCACCCGCGCCTGCGCCGGCGGCACGGGGAGGAGCCGGAGAACCATATCCGCCACCCGCCGGGGCATCGCGTCATTCACCCGGCGCGCCGCCGCCATAAGTTCTAGCTGTAAGCCAGCCTTATGAGCAGCGGGGGCCAAATAATAATAGGCGTTCGGGAGGCAGTAACCGCCCACGCCGGGCCCCGGTTGCAACAGCTTCACCCGCTTATGGGTATTAGCCAGCCGCACCACCTCAAAGACGTTGAGCCCCAAAGCCTGGGTAACCGCACTTAACTCGTTTACCAAGGCAATATTCACGTCCCGGGAAATGTTTTCGACAAGCTTGGCGATCTCAGCCGCCTCAAAGGAAGATGCCGGGATGATTTCCGCGCGGGTGATGAGACCGATTAGCTCCGCCGCCGCTGCTAAACTCTCCTGGTCAATGCCACTTACCACTACCGGCATCGTGACAAATTCTTCGAAAGCCCGGCCTTCTGCGATCCGCTCCGGCGCGTAACCCAGGTAAAAGTCACGGCCTGCTTGAAGCCCGCTCCTTTCCAGAACCGGCTTCACAACCTCCCGCATCATGCCCGGAACAAGGGTGCTCCGTACCAGTACAAGGTCCCCCGGTTTAAGCCCCTGCGCGATACTCTCCAGGCAGGCTACAAGCGGCCCGGGGTCGGGTTGCCCGGCTACCACCGGGAGCCCCACCGTAACGATGATATCCCGGACATTTTCGAGTGCCTCCTGGGGATTAGTGGTGGCTTTGAAAGAGCCCCTGGCTAATTCCCGCCGGAGAATCTCCTGGATGGGGATGCCTCTGTACCGCTCCTGGTGGTAGGTGATACCGCTATTAATCTCTTCGACCAAGGCGGCATTCACATCCACCCCGGTCACTTTGCAGTTGGCGAGTGTAAAACAGAGCGAGAGGGGCAGGCCCACGAACCCCAGCCCAAAGACAGCAACTTCTTTGAAATACTGCGCCGACAACTCAATTCCGCTCCTTTTCTACAAGTGCTTCCACGATTTTTTCTTCCATGAAGGCCACCCGCGCTTCCCAGGAGTGCTCCTGGACCCGCAGCAGCCGCTCTCTTTGCCGCGCCTCGTTTTCCAGAGTGAGCGTTTCCTCCACGGCCCGTACAAATCCTGGTCCGTCCTTCGCTACCGCCACAATATCGGCGAACTCCCGGACCGCCGGCATATCCGTGCTTACCACCGGGCGCCCGGAGGCGAGGTATTCGTAAAATTTGAGCGGGCTTACGTTCGCCGTCAGAGCGCTCGGCCGAAAAACGTTAAGGCAGACATCGCAGCCCTTGAGATAATTCGGCAGCACCTCTTTTGGCTTTCTCCCGAGCAAAAAAACGTTAGGCATCTGGTCGAGCCCGTGCAGTTGGATACCGGGCGCCACGGGACCGATAAGGATCAGGGACCAGCCCGGCCGCTCCCGCGCCATGTAAGCAAGGAGCGCGGTGTCCACCCATTCCTGGATGACGCCTACAAAGCAGAGCCGGGGCCGTGGCAAGCGTTCAATTTCTGCGGGCACCACCGTTGCCGGTGCCGTTGCCTTATTGAAATGCGCCACATCGGCCGCATTCGGAAGGTAATAAATGCGCCGGGCGTACACCTGCCGCCGTTCGTAAAGACCGGGCGCGGTAACGAAAGTGACGTCGGTGCGCTGGAGAAGCTCCTTTTCTTGCTCCCAGACCGCTTCTTCCCGCACCAGTCCCTTATACGCCCCGTGTTCGTCGACACAGTCGTAAACGAGGAGTTTATGCTCGACCAAGCGGGCCAGAGTAGCGGTTCCCGGCAGGTAAGTCCAAAGAATAGGCCGCCTCATCCCAAGCTGCCGGACGGCACGCCGCAGCCAGAAGGCCAGCCAGTACTGGTTCGCCCTGGCCACCGGTGGGTAAAGATTGCCGCAGGGGAGAACGACCGGCGGGTGAAAGAGAAAAATATTTGGCCGTGGCTGTCCGGCAAACCAGCCCCACGGACGCCACTTGCGCCAGAATGAAGGGTCTTTCAAAGGCGAAAGAAGCGTCCCCGGCGGCTCAACGTAAAGTATCCGGTTCGAAGGGTCGAGCCGCGACATAATTTGTTGCTTCCGCGTCCAGATTGGCTCCCAGTCAACCGAAGAAATACAGACGATTTCCTGGTTTCTTAGCCGCGCCATCAGGATTCCAGAACCCTCCGGTAAACTGCCAGCGTTCCCTCCGCCATCCGCCGGGCGGAAAATTTACGTTTTACAAGCTCCCGCCCGCGAGCAGCCATCGCCCGCGCCGTGGCAGGATCATCCAGCACCCGGCAGATGCCTGCCGCAAGCGCCCCAACATCTGCCGGCGGCACCAAGATGCCCGTCTCCCCTTCCTGGATCACTTCCGGTAGCCCCCCTACCCGGGTAGCCACAACAGGCGTCCCGCTTAGAAAGGCTTCCAAAACGGTAAGGGGTAGCCCCTCTGAAAGAGAAGAGAGTACAAGAAGGGAGAACTCACTATAGTGCTCCCGGATGTCTTTAAGAAAACCTGTGAATAAGACCTTTCCCGCTAACCCCAGTTTCGCCACCAGGTCTTCAAGGTTATTACGTTCGGGCCCCGCACCAATGACCAAAAAGCGCGCCTGCGGGTAACGCTTCAGGACTTCCGCGGCCGCGGCGATAAAATAATGGTGCCCCTTTACCCGGTGGAGTCGCCCTACTGCTGCAACCAGCGGCACGTCCCCGGGTATTGAAAAGCGCGCCCTTAATGGCGCTGGGACGCGCACATCGCCGTTGACCGGAGCGATACCGTTGTAAACCACACTCACCTTCTCGCGGGGCACCCCCTCCCTCTCTATGGCGGCAGCTAGGTACGCCGAAACAGCGATGAAATGGTCCGTTAAGCCCCGCGTAGACCGCTCACAAAGCGCGTTCAATAGCCGGCTTACCGGATGCGGGTAATCAAGAGAAAGAAGGCTGTGCACTGTAGAAACCACCGGTAAACCAGCTCCGCGCGCCGCCAGGCGCCCTAAAAAATTGGCCCGTACACCGTGCGTATGTAGGATATCGTAGCCTAAAAGGATGCTACGCAGCTTCCTGACGATGGTAAGGTCGAGCTTGCTGCGCATCGGCAGGACAGTTACCTTCATTCCCTCCTCCCGCGCCAAGGGCGCAAAAGGCACCGCGAAGAGACAGGCCGCATCAAGAAGAACTTCTCGGGGGTCAGACGCTTTAAAAAGGGTTAAGATGTGCCGTTCGGCACCCCCAAACTCACCCCCCCCGATCAGGTGTAGCACCTTTATCTGCCCCAAAAGACTCTATCCTCCCACAAGCCGGTATCGAGCTGATTCTTAGATACCCAAAAGCCGTAACAACGCTTTTAAGTTAACTTCTTGGCTAGTTTTGTAGCGGTTTACCGTAATTTTTCACGTCTAAGCCAGTGGCCTCGCGTAACCACAAACTTTATAATATCATTTAGCAAAAGAAAAATGGAGGTTTTATTTCTGGTAAGCGTGTCAGACCTCACCGCTACAAGTATTCTCTGTCGGTTCCTCCGTAAAATCCGGGCGGCATGGGCACACAGCCGCATCTACCGGTGGTTGCGCAGTGAACCCTTTTGGCTTGGCGCCGGACCCTCTTCACTTATCGATAGCTTTCTGTTAGCCCTGTACCGCCCGGTGCAGCCCCTGGTAGCAGCGGGCCGCGTAGCCGTCCGGGAGAGCCGCTTACTCGCTCTGACCGCAGAAAAAGCTTGGCTACTACTCTTTATGATTACTGCATACCCCCTGATCGATTTTGCTCTGCGTCGCGGCGGCGATCCCGGTGGCCTAGCGGGCGGCTGCTGGGATGAGATTCTTCTCTTCCTAGGGCTCCTCCTCATAGCAGGGCGCCTCTTTTACCGCGGGATTGGCGCTTGGCGCCCCTCCGAGCTCGGGCTGCCGCTCTATCTTTTTTACGGTATCTTCATTTTCCTCGCCCTCGTCCGCTCGCCCGAAACTGGCGTTGCCGCCGAGGGAGCCCGCGTCTACCTGGAATACCTTCTCTGGTTCTTCGTAGCTCTTAACCTCCCGGACAGAACCGGTCAGGTCAAAACCCTTACCGCCTTTTTCGTCGCCACTTGTACCGCCGTTGCGCTTTACGGCATCGGGCAGTACATCGCCGGCGTCCCCGTACCGCAGAGCTGGATCGACCAGGCGGAGGCGGGCGTCCGCACCCGCGCTTTCTCGGTTATCGGAAGTCCCAACGTGCTGGGCTCCTTCCTCGCGTTAGCCTTACCGCTGGCGGTCGCTGGTTTTCTTACCGCCGGCTCCCGGATTTCTCGCGCTAGTTACGCCGTAGCCAGCACCGTTATCGCCATCTGTTTCCTCGTAACCTTTTCGCGCGGTGCCTGGCTCGCCGCCTTCCTCGGGCTTGTGCTCTTCGCAGCCATGACGCGGCCTATGCTGCTCGCATTCTTGATTACAGCCGCGTTCGCCGCACCGGCAGTCTCCCCAGGCATTGCTGGACGTCTTCTCTACCTTTTCTCCTCCGGCTACCTCGTCTCCAGCCAGCGCTCCGGGCGCATCGCCCGGTGGCAGGCAGCCCTAGATAAACTCTGGCAGCACCCGCTTACGGGTGAAGGACTCGGCCGTTTTGGCGGTGCCGTTGCCGCGCGCGCCATTCCCGGAAGCTTTTACGTTGACAATTTTTACCTTAAAACAGCGGCCGAAACTGGCTTTATCGGCCTGGGAGCACTTTTCTTCCTACTTGTCTCCGCCTGGCGTGCCGGTTATCGCGCCTGTGCCGCTCTGGTAACTCCCGCGGAGAAAACACTTGCCGTTGCCCTACTTAGCGGTCTCACCGCCGTGCTCCTCCATAATCTCGTAGAAAACATCTTCGAAACGCCGCTGATGAGCACCCTCTTTTGGGTGTTCCTTGGCCTCCTTGTAGCCCTCCCGCGCCTGGCCACGGAGCAGGCGCCAAAATGAGCAACCGCCTTTAAGACCGAGTCGACCCCGACCGAAGCAAAACGCCCCTTAAGATCATCGTAAAACTGCTACCGGGAGATAAGCGCCGCCACCAGGTCGGCATTCTCTTCCGCCAGCACCTTAAGCTCACTTACCTTCGCAGATAGACCGACTGCCATATCCCGCACGCGCAAATCCTGCACCGCCTGCACCAGTTTCTCCGGCGTCACCTCATCGATGCCGACGGTCGGTAAACCCACTGCCGCCATGAAGCGTGCCACTTTCGGGTCGTAACTTAACCCCACAGCAGGCACGCCGGCAAGCGCGGCAAAAATCAAAAAATGGAGCCGCATGCCGATACCCAGGTTAAGCCGGCCGGCAACGGCCATCAGGTCGTGGAAACCTTCGATTTTCAGCAGCCGGGGCACGCCGCCAAGCTCTTTTTGAAGCGCGGTGAGTACCCCGTAATCGTCGGGTTGAAGGGGGAGCAGGACCGCTCGCCAGCCTTCGGCTATTAACCTTGCTACCGCCCGCGCCACCGCGGGCAGCACCCTTTCCACCTGAGGCCAACGGCGTAGCGAGATACCGACCAGCGGTGCCATGCCAATACCCGCAGCGCCCAGCAACTCTTCCCCGCGGGTAGCAGCACCCGCAGGAATGGTAAGCCCGAGTACGGGATCAGCGGTGACGTGAACCGGGCGCCTGACGCCTAAAGAGCGCAGTTCCTGCAAGGAGCCGGGGTCACGCACCGTCACCAGGTCGGCCAGCTCGACTACTTTTTTGACTAAAAGCCGGCTGACCCAGCGGTTAAGCGGCCCAACGCCCTGCCCGTAAAGGCAAATCTTCTTCCCCCGCAACCAAGCCATAAGGATGATCGCCGCGTAATAAAAAACGCTCCGGGGGCTAGTCACGTCCTGAAAGAGGCTCCCCCCACCGCTTAAGAGGAGGTCGGCATCCCTGAGCTCCCGCCAAATAAGCGCAAAATCCCGGCGGTCGATAGCCCGCACCCCAAAATCCCGCGCCGTCGCGGCAGGCTGCTGTGACAAGACTACTAGCTCAACAGCGGGTATCCGCCTGCGGAGCTGCGTCACGATAGCGAAAAGCATCGCCTCGTCACCGCAGTTCCCAAAACCGTAATACCCTGAGATAACCACCTTGGGCACCTTGCTACCCCTTTGCGCCGTCCCTACCAGCCGCCGCAGCGTCGTTTTCCGCCGCCGGAGGAACCGTTCACGGCTCAAGGATTTCCCCTCGCCGCCCGGAGAACAAGCAGGGCGAAACGCGGTAGGACAAGCATCCTGCGCCAGCGGCGCGGCTCGTAAAAAAGGCGGCCGAGCCATTCTAAGCCCCAGCGCCGCATCCACGCTGGCGCCCGCTTGGTCCGGCCGCTCAACACGTCAAAACTCCCACCAACACCCATCGCCACAACGTTTTTGAGTTCTTGGCGGTACTTGTAAATCCAACGTTCCTGCTTGGGTGCACCCAGCCCCACAAATAAAAGCTGCGGGGTTGCCGCTTTAATCTTTTCCAAAACCATAGCCTCTTCGCTTGCAGCAAAATAGCCGTGGTGCTCTCCCGCAACCACAAGCCCTGGGTACTGTTCCCTTAAGCGGCCGGCTGCAGCAGCCGCCACCCCGGGCTGTCCCCCCAAAAAGAAGACCCGCCACCCCTCTGCCGCCGCCCGGTCGCAGAGAGCCACGAGCAGGTCGATACCGGTAACCCGCTCCGGCAGGCTATAGCCGTAGACTGAAGCCGCCCAGAGAATACCGACTCCATCCGCCGTAACTAGGCAAGCCTCACGGGCGATTGCCAGGAGGTCGGGCTCTTTTTGGGCCCGGTAAAGGTATTCTGGGTTGAGCGTCACCACCTGATGCGTTCCGCGGCGGGCGATCAGTTCACTTACCCGCGCAACGGCTCCGGCCACGGTAACAGCGTCAACCGGAACGCCAAGAATTTCTACCCGCTGCGTCATAGATTATATTTTTCGGCACGAATTGGGGCCCTTCCTGCCACACCCCGTTTTAAACTCCTTTTTCCCTGGACCCGAAGACCACTGTAATACCTACACCTCCGGAACTACTACAGGAGACCCCCCGGCATCGCCGCTACCCAACGCCGCCTCCGCCTCTCGACGCGCAAGATCGATACGGCCCTTGGTAAAAACAAAGGCCAGCGGTAGAGCTAAAAGGGCTATAATAGTAGCCACGAGAAAGGCATCCCCCACCGCCAGTGTAGCCGCCTGCTTTTGTATCGCCCCCTGCAACAAACCTTCCGTAGCCGGCCGCACCGCCCCCGGGCCCAAAACCGTTCCCACCTTACCCGCCACCTGCGCGTAATAAAAGTAGCCCAACGGCGCCAGATGGCTTACCCCCTCTGTTAGCCGCTCGCTGTGAAAAACCAGCCGGTTTTCAAAGACGTAGGTGACCAAGGAAATCCCGAAAGATGCCGCTACCTGCCGGATTACATTCATTAAAGCCGAGGCCTGTCCGGTAAAACGCGTAGGTACAGCATTCATTCCTGCCGTCATCAAGGGCATCATCGCCAAGCCCAGGCCGAGACCGCGGATAGAAAGCAGGAGTTGCAAATACGGCACCGGCATATCTACCGTGACGTGGCGCAAGATGTACGTAGTAAGCGAAATGAGCGAGAGGCCCAAAATTCCAGGGAGAGCCGCCCCCACCCGATCGAAAAGTTTCCCGGCCAGAGGCATCATCAACCCGCTAGCCAAAGCGGCTGGCATCAGAATCAAGCCCGTCTGCATCGGGGAGTAGCCCTGAACCCGCTGCGTGAAGAGAGGGGTGAGAAAAACACCTAAAAAAAGGGCTACCGAGACAAGGCTCGAAGTAAATAAGGCTAGCGAGAAAATCCCGTTCCGCAAAAGGCGCACGTCGATCACCGGCTCCGGAACACTCAGCTCCCAGAAAAAGAGAAGCAGAAAACCAAAAGAGGCTGCTACCAAAAGGGTAACCGTACTCTGCGCGCTCCATCCCCAATCCTGCCCTTTGTCCAGGGCAAGGAGAAGCAGGAAGCAGGAGACTGAGCTCAAGAACAGCCCCAAAACATCTAATTTCCGGTCGGTGATCCGTTCCGCCTCGGTCAAGAAAAAGGTCGAAATCAGGATGGTTAAAAGACCTACCGGGAGATTGATATAAAAGATCAACCGCCAGGAAAAATTATCCACCAAGTAACCACCAAGCGTTGGGCCAATCGCTGGAGCAAGGGTCATGGTTACACCCCAAAGGCTCATCGCCAAGCCGATCTTCTCGCGGGGCCAAATCTGGTAAACAATCGTCATGCTCAGCGGAATTACCATCCCCCCGCCGATAGCTTGAATCGCCCGCGCCACGATAAGCGAGTTCACGTTCCATGCCAGGCCACAAAGTATTGAGCTTAGGGTGAAAAGGCCGATGCAAAAAAGATACATCCGCTTGTAACCGAACCGGTCGCCCAAATAACCTGTAGCGGGGATCACCATCCCCCCAACTAAGAGGTAAGCTGTTAGTACCCACTGTATTTGGCTGGTGGTAACGTTAAAGACCGCCATCATCCGCGGGAGCGCTACGTTAACGATGGTTGCGTCTAGTATTCCCATAAAGGTTCCTAAAATAAGGCCGAAAAGGGCCATCAGTGGAAGGGGCTCCGCCCCGGGCCCTACTCCTCTTAGCAAATCCTCCCCTCCTTCCGGACCAACGCACGACTTAAAGAACTCAATCCCGCAGGTGAATCGATACTACCGCGCTCTGCCCCACCCGGAACGGCGCACCAGAGCCATCTTCGATCGCGATTTTCACCGGAACCCGCTGCGCTACCTTGATGAAGCTCCCGCTCGTACTTCTAGTTGGGAGAAGCGAGAAAGTAGAGGCCACAGCCTCCTGAACCGCAACCACCCGGCCCTGAAAGACCCGGCCAGGAATGGCGTCAACCGTAAAAGTGACGCGCTGGCCACATTTGACTTTATCAATCTTCTTTTCCTCCACGTTAGCGGTGAGGAAAAGACCCTCCGGGTCCACCAGCATCACTACCGGCTGTCCCGCCCCCACCACTTCACCTGGTTGGCTTAAAACCTTTAAGATAACGCCGCTGACCGGAGCTTTAACCAGGGTGAGCTCCGGGCTACCGCCGGGAGGGAGAGCGGCATCGTCAACACGCGCTAGGAGCGTACCGCTATCAACCCGATCGCCCTCTTTAACGTTTACCTCTACCAACTCTCCGGCAACCTGGGGTCCCAACTTAAAAACCGTGCCATCGATGTAAGCATCTTCGGTGCGGACAAAATAGGTGTTCGTGTACCAGTAGTAAAAGGTAACGCCCGCCAAGGAAAAAATCATCAGGAAAAGGACCGCAAAAAACGCCTTTTTGGTACGCGCCAAAGTAAGTCCCCCCAATCCCTCCTAAATTTAACGAAACGCTACGCCTTAGAAGCAGATTTTTCCTGAAGCGAAAAATTTACGGTAGCAAACATCCCAGGCTTAAGCAGGTGGTCGGGATTCTTTAACGCTACTTTTACGTTAAAAGACTTGGTTCGGGGGTCCGCAGCAGGGCTTATACGGGTTATCTCGCTCGTAAACGGTGTAGCCCGAACCGCTTCTACCCAAACTTTTACTTTTTGACCAACCCGTAACCGGCTAACCACCCGTTCCGGAACGTCTACCTCAACGTAAACGGTATCGATGTTCACCAAAGTTAGCGCCGGTACTTGCGGCGAGGCGAGCTCCCCCGGGTCCACGTTCCGTACCGCAACAATCCCGTTAAGTGGCGCCACGACTTGGGTGTTAGCCAAGTTAGTTTTTGCCGCCGCTAAGGCCGCCCGCGCCTGTTCCACCTGGGCCGGCGCTACCCTTTCTTTCTGGTCAACCGCCTGTCGGTAGGCTGCTTCGGCTGTCTTTAAAGCCCCTACAGCATTTACATACGGCTGCTCAAACCGGTTCTCGAAATCGGCCGAGGAGATCGCCTCTTCTGCCAAGAGCGCTTTCCCCCGCTCGTAATTAGCCAGCGCCAACCGGTAATTCTCCTGCGCTTGGCTAAGCATCGCCTGGGCCCGCTCTGCCCCGAGAGCCGCTTGGTTGAGCCCCGCTTCGGCAACCTTTACCGCCGCCGCCGCTTGGCGCACTGCTGCCTCGATCTCTGCCGCATCAAGCCGTAGTACTACCTGCCCAGCCCGAACCGTATCACCTACGTCCACCGCAACCGCAGCTACCTTTCCGGGAATCTTGGGAGCCAGCGTTACCTCCTCCCCGGCTACCACCTTACCCGCAAAAACTCGCCCGTAATCCAGAGAGATCACTGTTTGCGGCGCCTTTTTTGCTGGTTTTACCGTTTCCGTCCGGTCCCTGCTGCACCCCGCATTACCCCCTAACAGGCTAACGCCGCAAAGAATTACAACTACCCACCACTGTACCTTTAGCAGCAACCTGTTCAGGGAAAATACACCTTCCCGTTTCATTTCCGCTCCTCCCCTTCCCATCCTTCCTCCGTAAGCTTTGCCCGGACCTGGTCCATAATACCGATTAGCGTTTCTATTTCTTTGTCGCCAAGGCCCCCGAAGTAGCGGCTAAAAACCTCGCCGCGCACCACCTCTACTGCTGCAAGGACCTTTTTCCCCTCCGGCGACAGCGCCAGCCATACCACGCGCCGGTCCCGCTCGTCCCGCTGCCGGGTAACCCACCCTACACGCACGAGCTTCTTGGCCAGCGCCGTTACCGCCGCCAGCGTCACCCCAAGGTCAAGCGCCACTTCTGAAACAGTTGCTCGCCCACGTTCCTCTACCGCCCGTAAGAAATAGTACGCCCCGCCGCCTGCGGCAGCCAGAAGCGGGATGCGCCTCCCCGCCGCCGTTTCGGAAGACCATTCCCCACTGTCACCGGTCCTAGCGAGCAGTGCCTTATACAGGCGCCGGGCAAAAAGCCGCATCACTTCTTCCATCATCTCCCGACACCGTTTTAAATCTCCCATTACGTCCCTCCCATAATAATTAAACTATTTAACTAGTTTTTTATACCAAAAAGCTAACTGGTGCGTCAAGAAAAACGCCTCGAAAAAGATGCGTATTTACAGTACTGATTTCACTGCAAAAACCCCTGTTAAAGTTGGCGAACTTGAGCGAAAAGCCGC
>NZ_JBRAIN010000020.1:0-19944 GCF_052743955.1 Thermodesulfitimonas sp. | reverse complement strand
TATAACCCTATTTCTGGAAAGAAAAAACACCCGAAACTCCTTGACTCAGTCGTACGCTGGGTGAAGATTGTTTGGTGGGGCGGGGTATGGTATGATTTAACTAATAAGGAAGCGGAGAGGTGGCGGGAAGAGCAGATGGCCGGCAGAAAATGGCGGGTGGCCCCTGAGGAGCCGCTCCTGCGGGCACTTTTCGTCCGGGAATTGGGTTTGCATCCGGTGACGGCGCAGTGCCTTATCAACCGGGGCGTTTGGTCGCTGCGCGAGGCGGCGGCGTTCCTGGCGGGGGAGCCGGCGCAGCTTGCGTCTCCCTGGCACCTGAAAGATCTCGATAAAGCGGTGGCGCGCCTCAGACGAGCGGTGGCGGAGCGGGAGCGGGTCCTGATTTACGGTGACTACGACGCCGACGGGATCACGGCTACCGCCCTTTTATTTTTGACGCTGCGGGAACTAGGGCTGGAGGCCGATTGTTACCTGCCGAGCCGCGAGGCAGGATACGGGCTTAAGGAGGAAACGCTGCGGCGGTTCCGGGAAGAGGGTGTACGCCTGGTGGTTACCGCCGACTGCGGGATCAGCGCGCTCCGGGAGGCAGCGCTATGCCGGGAATTAGGCATCGACCTGGTGGTTACGGACCACCACCAGCCCGGGCCCGCGCTACCGGAGGCGGTGGCGGTGGTGAACCCGAAGCGCGCCGACTGCCCTTACCCCTATAAGGAGTTAGCGGGGGTGGGGGTCGCCTACCAGGTAGCGGCGGGCCTTTTTGAGTGTTTCGGTGAGAAACGGGCGCGGGCGGCAGCGTTTCTGGATCTGGTTGCCATCGGAACCATCGCCGATGTGGTGCCGCTTACCGGGGAGAACCGGATTTTGGTGCGCGCGGGTCTCAAGGAGCTAAACGAAAGGCCGCGCCCCGGGCTGCAGGTGCTGTTGCAGGCGGCAGGCGCTACCGGGAAGGTGACGGCGCGGACGGTGGCAATGGTTCTCGCACCGCGGCTCAACGCTCCGGGAAGAGTTGGTGACCCGCGGCCGGCCTTCGAACTTTTGCTTTGTGGGGAAGAAGAGGCGCAGGAGAAAGCGGCGTGGCTCGATCGCCTCAACCAGGAGCGGCAGCGGCTCGAGGCCTTAGTGACGGCGGAGGCCCAGGCGTTAGTCGACGGGCGGCCCGGCGCGGCGGATCAAGCGGTGATCGTGGTTGCGGGCGAAGGGTGGCTGCCGGGGCTTACGGGCATCGTGGCCAACCGCCTGGTGGAGCGGTACGGGCGGCCAGTTTTTGTCATTGCGCTGAACGGCGAAGAGGGACGGGGGTCGGGGCGCGGGGTGCCGGGATTCAACGTCTTCGGTGCGCTGGTCTCTGCGGGGAAATTACTTTTAGATTACGGCGGCCATGCCGGGGCGGGAGGGTTCACGATCCACCGGCAGGCGGTCGAGCCTTTCAGGCGGGCGATGGAAGAGTACGCCCAACGGGCGGAGCCTGTAATGCCTGAGTCTGCCGCCTGCGACGCGCTGGTCAGGTTCACGGACCTAACGCCCGAACTCGTGACGGAGCTTGCACTTTTTGAACCGCACGGGTGCGCCAACCCGCCGGTACGGCTGGTAGCCTGCGGGGTGAGCGTGGAGGAAGCGCGTCCGGTGGGCAGCAACGGGAACCATTTGAAACTTCGCCTCCGCCAGGATAACGTCTCTCTCGAGGGGATCGGTTACGGCCTTGCTTCTGGAGAAGAGTTGCCCGCCGTTGTCGATCTTGTCTTCTGGCCCATCTTAAGCGAAGTTACCGGGCGGCTTGAGCTTAAGGTGGAGGAGTTCTGTCGAGCCGGAGGGATGGTTCAGGATGATCGGGAAGAACCCGATGGGGCAGGGATACTGATCAGGAAAGCCTCCCGCTACATCAGCGATCTTACCGATCTTTACCTCCCCGAGCCCCTGCCCGAAAAGGTGCCGGCGGGAGAAAGGAGCGGGGCGCTTATCGACTTACGGGATTATCCCGGTAGATGGCGGGTATTAGCTCAAATGCTAACCACGCCAGCGGCGGTGGTCGTATCGACACCGGCGGTGGCTTCCGAAGTGGCGGCCCGCCTGCGGCTCCTTTTCCCGGAGCGAGCGCGGCGGATTGTACCCTTCCACGGGGGACTGGCAGCGGCGCGCCGGACTGTTGCCGCGTTAGCCGCGGCAGGGGAGATCGATATCCTGGTGACAACGCCAGCGCTCGCCGGACGGTTCAATCCCGACCGGGACGTTTTTGTTTTCGACCTGATGTATCTCTGGCCCCACTGGGAGTGGCTGCAGCGTTGCGGCGGCCGTAACCTTATTCTGCTTTACGGCCGCCGGGACAGGGAGGCAACGCGACGCCGGCTCGGCGCCTTAGCCCCCTCCCGCCGGGTGTTGTTTGCTTTTTACCGGCAGCTTTTACAGCAGGCGGGCCGAGGCGCGATCAGGTTTTCATTGGCCGAGGCGGCTGCCTTTTTAAGGTCGTTAGGGATACCAGGAGCCGGCCGACAGGCGGTGGAGAACTTGCTCACGGTGCTGTCCGAGCTTGAACTGGTGCGTTTCACCACGCGTGACGGGAGCTGTTCGGTGTGGCTCCAGAAACCACGGCGGCGGCAGTTTCTACCGGCAGCGCCGACCTTCCGGAGCCAGCATAACCTGAAGCGGGAGGTGCTGTGCTGCCAGCAGCATTTCTTGACGGCACCGGCGGAGGTACTTAAAGACTACTTCCGGTGTGGGTATAATTACCCGTGGTGGGAGCGATGACTTCGTACGAGGAACTTTTGGACCGGGTCAAGGCTTATAACCCTAGCGTCAACGAAGACCTGCTCCGGCAGGCTTACCTTTTCGCTGTTTCGCTACATGGCGATCAGAAGCGCCACTCCGGCGAGCCTTATATTGTCCACCCGGTGGCGGTGGCGGCAATCCTGGCGGAGCTAGAGCTGGATACAGAAACGATTGTGGCGGGCCTGCTCCACGACGTGATCGAGGATACCGGCATCGCGCTCGAAGCCATTACGGATCACTTTGGTCCGGAAATTGCTGCGCTGGTGGACGGCGTGACGAAGCTTTCCCGGATCGAGTTTCGTTCCAAGGAGGAACAGCAGGCCGAGAACCTCCGCAAGATGTTCCTGGCGATGGCCAAGGACATCCGGGTAATTCTGATAAAATTGGCGGACCGCCTCCATAACATGCGGACCCTTCAGTACCATACCCCGGAGAAGCAGCGGGCAATTGCCCAGGAAACGCTCGATATCTTTGCGCCGCTTGCGCACCGGCTCGGCATCTGCCGTCTAAAGTGGGAGCTCGAGGATCTCGCCTTCCGTTACCTCCAGCCGGAAAAGTACCGGAGCCTGGCGGAAAAGGTTGCCCGCACGCGGGCGGCCCGCGAGGAGCATACCCGGCAGACGATCGAGATTTTACGCCAGCGCCTCGAAGAAGCGGGGATCCAGGCCGAACTTCAGGGACGGCCTAAGAATCTTTATAGCATTTACCAGAAAATGGAACGCCAGGGGAAGGAGTTTGACGAAATATTCGACACTACCGGTATCCGGGCCCTGGTTGATACCGTGCGGGATTGCTACGCCGTTCTCGGGGTGGTGCACACCATCTGGAAGCCGGTTCCCGGACGCTTCAAAGATTACATCGCGGTGCCTAAAGAAAATATGTACCAGTCGCTGCACACCACCGTGGTCGGGCTTCAGGGCGAGCCTCTCGAGGTCCAGATCCGGACCTGGGAGATGCACCGGACGGCGGAGTACGGTATCGCGGCGCACTGGCGCTACAAGGAGGGGCGGCCCCGCGACGAGGAGATTGAAGCCAGGCTGGCGTGGCTGCGGGAGCTCCTTGAGTGGGTTCACGAAATGCGGGATGCGCGGGAGTTTATGGAGCGGCTCAAGATCGATGTTTTTGCCGACGTGGTTTTCGTCTTCACGCCCAAAGGGGACGTGATTGAGCTGCCGGCGGGGGCGGTGCCCCTCGATTTCGCCTACCGGATCCATACCGAGGTCGGGCACCGGTACAAAGGAGCAAAGGTAAACGGACGCCTGGTGCCGCTCGACTATAAGCTCAAGACGGGGGATATTGTCGAGATCGTAACCGCCAAACAGCCCAACCCGAGCCGGGACTGGCTGGCGGTGGTCAGGACCTCACAGGCGCGCAACAAGATCCGGTCCTGGTTTAAGCGGGAATGGCGGGAGGAAACGATTGAGCGCGGCCGCGAGGCGTTAGAGAAAGAGCTACGGAAACAGGGTCTGGAGCTTGATCTCCTCAAGAGCGAAAAATTATTAGAGCAAGGCCGTCGCTTTAACCTCTATACCTTTGAGGATATTTACGCCGCTGTAGCGCAAGGGGTCGTGGCGCCCCAGACATTGGTAGCTCGGCTGCGGGAAGAAACATCGCCGGCGGCGGTATCCCTGCTACCGGTTAAGGCGCGCCGGGCGGGAGAAGCGCACGGGGTGAAGGTGCGCGGCGTAGGCGACCTCCTGGTCCGGCTGGCGCATTGCTGCAACCCGGTTCCCGGGGACCCGATCATCGGCTACGTGACGCGAGGGAGGGGTATCTCGGTTCACCGGACGGACTGCCGCAACGTGGCCCTCTTGCGGGAGAAGGAGAGCGACCGGCTGGTGGAGGTTTCGTGGGAGGTCGGTTTTAGTGCCCCCTTCTCCGTGCGTGTAGAGGTTTCGGCGCTTGACCGGGCGGGTCTTTTGCACGACGTTATGAGTGTGCTGACGGAGATGAAGATCAGTGCGTCGTGGGTGACTGCGCGCGGCCGTAAGGACAGGATGGCGACAATCGAATTCAGTGCGGAGGTCAGGGACAAGGAGCAGCTCGAGTACCTGATTAAGAAAATCAACCGGATCAAAGATGTCTTTGAGGTGCGGCGGGTCGTATAGCGGGGGGACAGGAGAGAAAAAGTGCGGGCGGTAGTGCAGCGGGTGGCGCGCGGCGCCGTGTATATCGAGGGGCATACTTACGCGAGTATCGGCCCGGGCTTGGTTGTTCTGGTCGGCATCCGGCGGGACGACACGCCTGAGGACGCCGCTTATTTGGCCACGAAAATCGCCCACCTACGGGTTTTTGAGGACCGGGAAGGCAAGCTCAACCGCTCGGTTCTGGAGGTAGGAGGAACGGTTTTAGTGGTTTCCCAGTTTACGCTTTACGGCGACTGCCGGCGGGGTCGGCGGCCGAGCTTCACCGATGCAGCGCCTCCGGCGGTTGCGGAACCGCTTTACCGGCGCTTTATCGCGGAACTGAACGCCCGGGGTGTGGTCACGGCGGAGGGCCGCTTTCAGGCCCGGATGCTGGTGGAGATCGCCAATGATGGACCAGTGACGCTGATTCTCGAATCGGAGCGCAAGAACAGGAATGAAGAAAATCGTGGTAAAGACGCTGGTGGTAGGTGAGCTTCAGGCTAACGCTTACATCATCGCCTGCCCGGAGCAGCGGGTAGCGGCGGTAATTGATCCCGGCGCGGCGGCAGAGCAGATTCTCCAGGCGGTTGTTGGGGGCGGGTTCCGGCTTACCCAGATCCTTCTCACCCACGGCCATGCTGACCATATCGGCGGCGTGGCCACCCTCCGGCGGGTAACCGGGGCGACGGTGGCGGTGCACGCGGCGGACGCGCCCCTGTTAGAAGACGCTGCGTTGAATCTATCTCTTTACCTGGGCCGGGGTTTCACCGCCGGCCCCCCCGACAGGCGGCTCGCTGATGGTGATACCGTGGCCATTGGTGCTTTTACGCTGGAGGTTCTCCATACTCCAGGGCATACACCAGGCGGGGTTTGTTATCTTGGCCCCGGGATGGTTTTTACCGGCGATACCCTCTTTGCAGGGTCTGTAGGGCGGACCGACTTCCCCGGCGGGAGCCTGAAGCAGCTCCTCCGGTCAATTAAGGAGCGGCTTTTGACCCTGCCTGACGAAACGGCTGTTTACCCGGGTCACGGGCCGGCTACTACCATCGGGGAGGAGCGGCTGCATAATCCTTTCCTGACAGCCGCCTTCTGAACGCCGGCGCGGCCGCTAGTTTTTCAGCCGGGCGGTGAGTCTGGCGATATCCTCCGGGCGCCCGCGCACAGTGAGGCGCACGCCTTCCGGTAGGTATTCTTCCCGGAGGAGGCGCAAGCGTTCGCGGCAACGGCTCAGCTCACCGAGCCGGTCGAAGGGGATTATGATGACTACCTCTTTTTCCGGGAAGAGGAGAGCCTCGATTTCGGCTTGGAGCGCGGTTAGGTTTATCCCCGTTAGGGCGGAGATGGCGATGCCGTCTTCCGGAAGGATGCCTGCGTGGCGGTCTACCTTATTGTAAACCTTCAGCAGCGGCCGGTCGGCCAAGTTAAGCTCTTCGAGAAGCTTTTCCACCGTGGCTACCTGTTCGTCAAGGTAGGGGCTTGTTAGGTCGATGACGTGCAAAAGCAGGTGGGCGGAGGCGAGTTCCTCAAGGGTGGCTTTAAAGGCTTCCTTGAGTTTCGGCGGTAACTCTTTAATAAAGCCTACGGTGTCGGTGAGGAGGAAAAAACGGCCTGACGGAAGCCGGACACGGCGGCTTACCGGGTCCAGCGTGGCAAAGAGGCGGTCTTCCGCCAGCACCTTTTGGTTACTTATTGCAAGGGCGTTTAAAAGTGTTGATTTACCTGCATTAGTATAGCCTACAAGGGCAACGGTCGGCAGCCCTTCTTCCTGCCGTTGCTTGCGGAGGAGGGCGCGGTTTTTGCGCACCGCCTCCAGTTCCTGGCGCAAATCATGGATGCGCTCCCGGAGGGCCCGCCGGAGAATTTCGAGCTTTGTTTCCCCCGGGCCGCGGGTACCGATCCCACCGCCCAGCCGGGAAAGGGCGCCGCCGAGGCCGTACAGGCGCGGGTAGAGGTAGGTGAGCCGGGCGAGTTCCACTTGAATCTTCCCTTCGCGGGAGTGGGCGCGGCGGCGGAAGATCTCGAGGATCACCTGAGTCCGGTCCCAGACCTCTACGTCACCGAAAAGATCCTCCAGTGCTTTTACCTGGCGGGGCGATAGTTCACGGTTGAAAACTACCGCTTCGTAGCCTTCCCGCTCAACTTGCTCCTTCACTTCCCGGATCTTCCCCTCACCGAAAAAGTAGTTGAGGTCCGGTTCCCGGTGCTGGACCACAGTGGCGGCGGCTTCGATTTCGATGTTACGCAGGAGTTCTTGGAGCTCCGTCAGGTCGTAAGCAATTTCGGCCGCACCTTCGCGTATAGCTAAGTAGCAAATAATGCCGCGTGTCAAGTAAGACTCACCCCAACTTTAATTTTAACCCCATGGCCTTCCCGGGGGAAGAGAAAAGACGAAAAGAGCGGGTCACACGCCGCTATCCCTCTCCGGGGCGCCTTGCGTCCGCATTGTTAAAGAAGGTATGATGGAGTTTAGTGGCGAACTGACATAAGCAGTAACCCAAGGAGGTTAATTCGCGTGTTTGAAAACCCTCCGGACGAAGTGCTAAGAGAGTTGCTGCAGCAAAGCAGGACGGTGGCGGTAGTAGGGCTCTCGCCCAAACCGGAACGGGACAGCCACCGGGTGGCGGCCTATTTACAACAGCAGGGCTACAGGATTATCCCTGTTTACCCGCGGGAAGAGACGATCTTGGGGGAGAAGGTTTACCGGTGTCTCGGCGACATCCCGTTCGCCGTGGACATCGTTAACGTCTTCCGGCGGAGCGAAGAGGTCCTTCCGGTTGTAGAGGAAGCGCTCGCGTTGCGGCCCCGGGCGGTCTGGTTGCAGCTCGGGGTGACGCATACGGGAGCGGTGCCGCTCTGTGACCGGGCGGGTGTCTGCCTCGTTATGGACAGGTGCATCATGGTTGAACACCGGCGCCTTTGCGGTGGTCGCGGATGAATGTGGTGCTTGTCGAACCGGAAATCCCGCCGAATACGGGGAATGTGGCGCGGACCTGTGCTGCGACCGGAGCTCGCCTTCATTTGGTGCGGCCTCTTGGCTTTAAGGTTGACGATAAGCACCTCCGGCGGGCCGGCCTTGACTACTGGCATCTGGTAGAGGTTCACTACTACGATAGTTTTGAGGAGCTTTACGAAGCGAACCGCGACGCACCTTTTTATTTCACGACGACGAAGGCGGCGCGGTGGTATACCGCGGTCTGCTACCCGCCGGGAACGTTCCTTGTTTTCGGGAAGGAAACGGCTGGTTTGCCGGAGCGGATCCTCCAGGCTTTTCCCGCCCAGTTAGTGCGGATCCCCATGCTCCCGGAGGCGCGCTCCCTAAACCTTTCTAATGCGGTGGCCATTGTTCTCTACGAGGCGCTGCACCAGCAGGGATTTCCCGGGCTTAAATAAAGGGGGCGCGGTGGTGCGGTTAATGGCGGCGGCGCCGCCAGTGGTCGGCATTCACGAGGAACCGCTAACGGGGTCCCCGCTTATCACTCAGGCGCTCTTGGGAGATTGCGTGGTGCTGCTCGCGGCGGTGCAGGGATGGTGCCGCGTGATGGCTAACGACGGCTCTTGCGGCTGGGTGAGGCGGGGCGAACTGCGTAAAGAGGAACGGGTACGCGGCAGACGGGTACGGGTAAGCGCGCTGCAGGCGCCCCTTGAAACTGCTGCTGGTAGGATTACGCTTTATTTGGGCGCGGAGTTGACGGTCCTGGGGGAAGAAGCGGACCGGTGGTGGGTTGCTTCTGCAGACGGCACAAAGGGGACGATCAGTAAAAAGGCGGTCCGGCCCGCCGAGATCAGGGAAAAAGGAGCGGTCGGCATAAGGATTGTCACCACCGCCCGGCTTTTTCTCGGTGCGCCGTATCTCTGGGGCGGGATGACCGCACGGGGTATCGATTGCTCGGGGCTAACTTATATCGCTTATCTGGGGCACGGCTACCGGCTGGCGCGCGATGCTGAAGACCAGTACCGCGCTGGCCTTTCCGTAGGGCCGGAGGAACTTGCGCCAGGCGATCTTCTCTTTTTCAGCACCACGACGCCTGGCCCCAGCCACGTAGGGATTTATGCGGGAAGCAGTATGTTTATCAACGCCCGCTCGCGCGCCGGGGTCTGCTTCAGCTCTCTTGCCGACCCTTATTTTCGCGAACGTTTTCTCGGTGCGCGCCGTTATCTTTAAAGCTGCGGAGGGGAATAGGGCTTTGTCGTTTGTCCATCTCCACGTCCATACAGAATATAGTCTGCTTGACGGGGCGGCCCGGATCAAGGAGGTAGTTAGGCGGGCTAAGGAACTCGGGATGCCGGCTCTGGCCATCACTGACCACGGCGCCATGTACGGGGTGGTCGAGTTCTATAAGGCCTGTCTCAAGGAAGAGATAAAGCCGCTCCTCGGGTGCGAGGTCTACGTGGCGCCCAGGTCGATGGCGGACCGGACGCCGAAAGTTGACGATAACCTCTACCATCTGGTCCTTCTGGCGGAAAACGAAACCGGTTACCGCAACCTTATGGAGATTGTTTCCCTTGCCTTCACCGAGGGTTTTTATTATAAGCCGCGGGTGGACAAGTACCTGCTCAGCCGTAAGAGCCAGGGGCTCATCGCCTTAAGCGGCTGTACTGCCGGCGAAGTGGCTACCCACCTGCTCGACGGGTCGTTCGCACTTGCCCGGCAGGCTGCCGGTACCTACCGGGAGATTTTCGGCCCCGATAACTTCTTTTTAGAGCTGCAGGACCACGGTTTGCCGGAGCAACAGCGCATCAACCCGGAATTGGTCCGGCTCTCACGGGATCTCGGCATACCGGTGGTGGCGACGAATGACGTTCACTACGTGAATCTCGCCGACGCGGAGATTCAGGATATCCTTCTCTGCATTCAAACGGGTAAAACCCTTGACAACCCGAAACGGCTTCGGTTCCAGTCCAACCAGCTCTACCTGAAGAGTGCGGCTGAGATGGCGGCCCTTTTCCCGGAGCTACCGGACGCCTTGGCCCGGACTCTGGAAATTGCGGAACGGTGCAACGTAAAACTCATCTTTGGGAAGCACCACCTACCCGCCTACCCGGTGCCGGAGGGGCAGACGCCGGCTACCTTTCTTCGGGAGCTCTGCTATGCCGGATTCAAAAGGCGCTATCCCGACCCGCCGGAGGGCGCGCTTGAACGGTTAGAGTATGAGTTGCGGGTTATCGAGCAGATGGGCTACCCCTCTTATTTCCTCATTGTCTGGGACCTTATCCGTTTTGCGCGGGAAAACGGCATTCTGGTAGGACCGGGGCGCGGCTCGGCGGCAGGCAGCCTGGTGGCATATTGCCTTGGGATCACCAATATCGACCCGCTCCGCTACGGGCTTCTCTTCGAGCGCTTTTTAAACCCGGAACGGGTTTCGCTGCCGGATATCGATACCGACTTTTGTTACGAGCTGCGCGGCAAGGTTATCGAGTACGTCTTCCACCGCTACGGTGCCGACCGGGTAGCCCAGATCGCTACCTTCGGCACGATGGCAGCGCGCGCGGCGATCAGGGACGTAGGCCGGGCGCTGGGGCTCCCTTACGGTGATGTCGACCGGGTAGCGCGCCTAGTTCCGGGCGAGCCGAAAATGACCGTGGCTAAAGCTTGCGAACTCTCTCCGGAACTGGCAGAGTTGGCGGCAGGCGACCCGACGGTGAAACGGCTCTTAGATATTGCTTCTCGGGTAGAAGGGATGCCCCGCCACGCTTCCACGCACGCTGCGGGTGTCGTAATCGCCCCCGAGCCCCTTACGAACTTTCTCCCTCTGCACCGGGTGGCGGACGGAACGGTGGCTACCCAGTTCACCATGGAGGCCGTCGAGGAGCTGGGCCTGCTCAAGATGGACATCCTCGGCCTGCGCACCCTCTCGGTCATCGGCGATACGCTCAAGCTGGTGCAGGAGCACCGGGGGGTAGCGGTCGATATCGACAACCCGCCCCTTGACGACCCGGCTACCTACGAACTTCTCTGCCAGGGAGAGACGGCGGGCGTCTTCCAGTTCGAGTCGAGCGGGATGCGCAATCTGCTCCGGGAGTTAAGACCGAGTACCTTTGAGGACCTGGTAGCTTTGGTAGCCCTTTACCGCCCCGGGCCTTTAGGCAGCGGGATGGTGGAAGATTTCATCCGGCGCAAGCACGGGCAGACGCCGGTGAGCTACCTGCATCCCGCGCTCGAGCCGATCCTGAAGGAGACCTACGGGGTGATCCTTTACCAGGAGCAGGTGATGAAGATCGCTAGCACCCTTGCTGGCTTCAGCCTGGGGGAGGCGGATCTCCTGCGCCGGGCGATGGGGAAGAAGAAGTCGGAGATAATTGCCGGTCTGCGGTCCCGCTTTATTGAAGGAGCAGTAAAGAACGGGATCGACGCGCAACTGGCGGGCGAGATCTTCGATCTCATGGAATATTTCGCCGGCTATGGTTTTAACAAGAGCCACTCAGCCGCCTACGCGCTAGTGGCCTACCAGACGGCCTACCTCAAGGCCAACTACACGGTGGAGTATATGGCGGCGCTCCTCACCTCGGTCCGGGACCGTGCGGAGAAAGTGGCGGCTTACGTTGAGGAGTGCCGCCGGCTTGGTATAGCCGTTCTGCCCCCCGATGTCAACGAAAGCGGCCGGAACTTTACCGTAGTTTCCGGCGGCATCCGTTTCGGGCTGGCCGCGATAAAGAACGTCGGGGATACGGCGGTGGAAGCTATCATTGCCGCCCGGGAAGAAGGTGGTCCCTTCCGGGACTTTGGGGATTTCTGCGCCCGAATGAACCCCCGCGTAATCAACCGCCGGGTACTTGAAAGCTTAGCACGTGCCGGGGCCTTTGCGTCGCTCGGCCACGGGCGCCGCCAAGTGCTGGCCGTACTGGATGAGGGTCTTGAACTGGCCCAGCGGGCGGCAAAGGAAAAGGAGTCGGGCCAGTTAACCCTTTTCGGGGAGCTATCGGGTGCGGGCTACGTGCTCAGGATCGACCCTGCGCTTCCCGAGTTCCCGCAGCAGGAACTCCTCGCGATGGAAAAGGAACTCCTGGGGCTATATATCACCGGACACCCCTTAGCCGCGTACCGGGAGGTCCTGCGGGCGCTCACTACCGTCCAGGCGGCGGACCTGGCCGAGTTAGAGGCAAACGGGCCGTTAAAGGCCGGCGGGCTTATCGTGGCGGTGCGCCGCTACCGGACCAAAAAAGGGGAACCAATGGCGGTGGTGCAGCTCGAAGACTTGACCGGCGTTATTGAGGTGGTGGTTTTTCCGCAGGTTTTCCAGCAATGCCGCCAGTTACTCAAACCCGAAACGGTAATTATCGTGAGCGGCAGGAAAGCGAAGGGAACGGAAAGAATAAGGGTGGTAGCGGACGAGGTGACGCCGCTTAAGGGTGACGGGGCGGAGCTTTATCTTTACCTCCCGGAGAACACCCCACGGCTTATCGGGCGATTAAAAGAGGTTCTCAGTTCCTACCGCGGCAACTGCCCGGTTTATCTCTACTATCCGGGCGAAAGTGCGGTCCGCAAGGCACCGGAAAACTACTGGGTCAACGTGGCCTCGCCGGTGCTGGAGGCGTTGAAGAAGCTTCTCGGGGAGAAGAACATCAGGATTGCTTGGTCCCGGTCGTGAGCCTCCATTGCCCGCAAGAAACTTGTCCTTGCGGCTGCGCGTATGCTATCATACCTGCGAGAAGTTAGGGGGAGTAGTAGTGGATGCCCGAACAAGACTGGGTTTTAGCTGAATATATCGTTATCAAGGCGTTAGAAAACGGGGTCACCGTTATGGGACTCACCCGGGGTAAGGATACTAAGTTTCACCACACCGAAAAATTGGACCGGGGTGAGGTTATGATTGCGCAGTTTACCGAGCATACTTCGGCGATTAAGGTGCGGGGGAAAGCCGAAATTCTGACCAAACACGGCCGGCTGCGGACCGATGAATAAAGGAATTTTTACGTAGCGGCCGGGAATAATACCTAAACGGGATAAATTTACGCGCCGGTTTTCCGGAAAGCAGCCTGTCCCCTATGGAAAGCGGAGCGAGGAGGGCGCCCTGTGTGGACGGTGGTCTATATCGCACCGACGCGGAAAGAAGCAGAAAAAGTCCGGGATTTTTTAGTTAAAGAAGGCTTGTTAGTTAAGCTGAATCTTGTAGGTGCCGGTAGCGAAAACAGCCAGACTTACGAGGTTTTAGTCCCCGAGGCCGAGGTGGAGGAGGCGCTCGAACTCTTAGGGTCCTTCTGATGTCTGAAGGGAGAGGATTAGTTGGTCTTAGAGCTTTTTAAGAAGCCGAAGTACGTTACGATTCGCCAGGAAGGGAAGAGGGAAATTCCGGAGGGTTTATGGGTAAAATGCCCGCGGTGCGAAGAGATTGTTTACAACAAGGACCTCTTGAAAAACCTTAAGGTATGCCCGAAATGCGGCTTTCATTTCCGCCTGACCGCGGCGGAAAGGTTGAGCTTTACCCTTGACGAAGGCAGCTTTATCGAGCAGGATGCCGACCTGGTAGCGGACAACCCCCTTAATTTTCCGGGTTATCCGGAAAAACTGGCCGAAGCGCGGCAGGCTACCGGACTCGCGGAAGCGATCATTACCGGCGAGGGGACCATCGCCGGGCACCGGACGATCATCGGGGTGATGGATTCCCGCTTCATTATGGCGAGTATGGGGGCCGCGGTGGGCGAAAAGATCGTGCGCGCGGTGGAACGGGCTTGCGAGCGGCGCTTGCCGCTCATCATTTTTGTGGCTTCCGGTGGAGCACGGATGCAGGAAGGCGTGGTGGCGCTGATGCAGATGGCCAGAACCGCTGCGGCGATCAAGCGCCTTGACGATGCGGGCCTCCTCTACATTCCGGTTTTGACCGATCCCACAACCGGCGGGGTTAGCGCGAGCTTCGGGATGTTAGGAGACATCATTCTCGCCGAGCCCGGCGCGCTCATCGGCTTTACCGGGCCGCGCGTGATCGAGCAAACGATCAAGCAGAAGCTGCCCGAAGGCTTTCAGAGAGCGGAGTTTTTGCAGGAACACGGGATGATCGACCTGGTGGTGCCGCGGCCCAGGATGCGGGAAACCCTGGCGCGCATCCTTAAGCTCCACGAGTGGAGGCGGAGCTATGCCGACGGTTCTTGATTTTGAAAAACCCTTCGTCGAGTTAGAAAACAAGATTGCGGAACTGACCGCCTTCAGCGAGGAGAAGGGTCTGGACCTCTCCGAAGAGATCGAAAACCTAAAGAGGCGTGCGGAGGCGATCAAACGCTCTATCTTCGCCAATCTTACCCCTTGGCAGAAAGTGCAGCTAGCGCGCCACCCCGACCGCCCTAACGCGGCAGATTACGTGAAGATGCTGCTCACGGAGTTTATCGCGCTCCACGGGGACCGCTGTTTCGGCGATGATCCGGCGGTGCTCGGGGGGATCGGCTGGCTGGGGGAGATCCCGGTCACGGTGGTGGGCCACCTTAAGGGGCGCAATACCAAAGAGAACGTGCAGCGGAACTTCGGCATGGCGCATCCCGAGGGTTTCCGTAAGGCGCTCCGGCTGATGCTCCAGGCGGAGAAGTTCGGGCGGCCGGTGCTCAGTTTCATCGATACGCCTGGCGCCCACTGCGGCATTGGCGCGGAAGAGCGGGGCCAGAGCCGCGCGATCGCCGAAAATTTACTGCGTATGAGCGCGCTCCGCGTACCCATAATAATAGTAGTAATTGGGGAAGGGGGAAGCGGCGGCGCGCTGGCTTTGGCGGTGGGGGACGTTGTCTTAATGCAGGAACACGCCATTTTTTCGGTAATTTCCCCCGAGGGGTGCGCGAGCATCCTCTGGAAGGATGCGGGCCGGGCGCGGGAGGCGGCGGAAGCGCTTAAGCTCACGGCGCAGGATCTCCTGTCTCTGGGGGTCATTGACGAGGTTATTCCCGAGCCCTTGGGTGGCGCGCACCGGGATCCCGCCAGTGCGGGAGCGGCAATCCGGGAAGCGGTGGTGCGCTACCTTCAGGTGCTGCTACGGCTTACGCCGGAGGAACTCGTCGCCCGCCGCTACGCGAAGTTGAAAAACGTAGGCCGCGTCGGCGCGCCGGATGGCGCAGGCGAGTAAGCCCCTCTTTTCCCTGTAGCTGCGGGGGTGGTTTTTTGTGCCGGATCGCCCCGTTTTAACCAGCGGCGGCGACGCGCCGGGGATGAACGCCGCCATCCGGGCGGTGGTGCGAAAAGCGATCTTTCACGGGTGCGAAGTTTTCGGGGTCAGGCGCGGCTTTGCCGGCTTGATCGAGGGAGATGGCGAGCTCTTTACCTTAGGATCGGTAGCTGATATCATCCAGACGGGCGGTACGATCCTCTTGACGGCACATTCGGAGGAGTTTCTTTCCCCGAGGGGCGAGCGGAGGCTTTTGCCTCCGTCCGGCGGGCCGGAATCGAAGGTCTGGTGGTCATTGGCGGGGACGGTTCTTTCAAAGGGGCGCTTACCTTTCACGCGGAGACCGGTATGCCGGTAGTCTGCATCCCGGCCACGATCGACAACGACATCCCCGGAACAGACTACGCGATTGGCTTTGATACGGCGGTCAACAACGTTGTTGACACCATCAACAAAATCCGGGATACGGCGACCCCCCATGAGCGCACCTTTGTGGTAGAGGTTATGGGGCGCCATTCCGGATTTATTGCCCTGTACGCCGGTTTGGCCGGTGGTGCCGAATCGATCCTGATTCCGGAGGCCCCTTTCGATATTGAGGCTGTATGCCGCAAGCTCCTGCGCGGGGTGCGGCGGGGCAAGCTGCGCAGTATCATCGTAGTGGCCGAAGGGGCCGGTTCCGCTGCCGAGGTGGCCCGCGAGGTCAAAGCGCGCACCGGTTTCGATACCAAGCTCACCATTCTGGGCCATATCCAGCGCGGCGGCACGCCGACCGCCTTTGACCGGTTGTTGGCCAGCGTTATGGGGGCGCGGGCCGTAGAGTTGCTCCTGGCAGGGGAGAAGTGCGTGGCCGTTGGGGTAAGCGGCGGTCGATTAAGGCACTACAACCTCGCGGAACTCCTGTCGGAGCGCAAGGAAATTGATCGGGAGCTCTATCAGCTGGCCGAGATTTTAGCGATATAAGAAGATAGGGGGGAGGCTCTTGCGCCACACGAAGATTGTCTGCACCATCGGTCCGGCGAGCGAAGATCCCGCCGTGATCGAGGCGATGCTCCGGAGCGGGATGAATGTGGCCAGGATTAACATGTCCCACGGAACGCAGGAGGAGCACCGGCGGCGGCTGCGGGTCCTTCGGGCGGTAGCGACGAAACTCGGCCAGAACCTGGGCATCCTTCTCGATATCCGGGGCCCGCGCATCAGGATCGGGGATTTTGAAGCGGGGTCGTTTCGTCTCGAGGCGGGTGAGGAAGTTGAGCTGATTCCGAAGGATTTTAAAGGTACCCGGCGGCGGATCCCGGTCAACTACGAGGGGCTTGCTCGCGACGTGAAGCCGGGCAACATCATTTTAGTGGCCGATGGCCTGGTGAGCCTCCGGGTTTTGAACACGACTGCAGAAGGCGTTCTCTGCCGCGTGGAAATAGGCGGCGAGGTGAGTGCCCGAAAGGGCGTTAACCTGCCGGGGGTTAAGGTGAACCTGCCTTCCCTCACGGAAAAGGATATCGCCGACATCAGGTTTGGGATTGCCGAGGAAGTGGATTTTATCGCTCTCTCTTTCGTCAGGCGGGCCGAGGATGTGCTTGCGGCCCGGCGGCTGCTTGAGGAAGCTGGTGCCGATATTGCCCTGATTGCCAAGATCGAGAACTGGGAGGGACTTGAAAATCTCGGGGCGATCCTGAAGGTGGCCGACGGGGTGATGGTCGCGCGCGGCGACCTCGGGCTCGAGATTCCCACGGAGGAAGTGCCTTTAGCGCAGAAACGTATCATCGAGGAGGCCAATGCCGTCGGTAAACCGGTGATTACGGCCACGCAGATGCTCGAGTCGATGATTCACAACTCGCGCCCGACCAGGGCCGAGGCTAGTGACGTCGCCAACGCCATCTTCGACGGTACGGACGCGGTGATGCTTTCCGGAGAAACCGCCATCGGGCGCTACCCGGTCGAAGCGGTGGCCGTCATGGCCCGGATCGCGGCCCGGACAGAGGAGGCACTACCGTACAGTGAGTTTTTGCGGCGGCAGCAGGCGGCGGCGAAACATTCGGTAACGGACGCCATCAGTTTTGCTACCTGTACGGCGGCCGAGGATCTAGGGGCGGCAGCAATCATTACTGCCACGCAGACCGGCTACACGGCGCGGATGGTGGCCAAGTACCGGCCCCGACCGCCGGTCGTTGCGGTTACCCCGCATGAGAGGGTGGTGCGCCGGTTATCGCTGGTATGGGGCGTTTTACCCCTTCTAGTTGAACCGACCGAGAGTACCGACCAGATGATCAAGGCAGCGGTGGAGGCGGCTGTAACCGCAGGTTACGTCCGGGCGGGCGACTTGGTTGTGATTACCGCCGGGGTCCCCGTGGGTGTGCACGGCACGACGAACCTGCTTAAAGTCCACATGGTGGGCAACGTGGTGGCGCGGGGCGTGGGGATCGGGACGCGGGCCGTGAGTGGCCCGGCGCGGGTGGTTCATACGGCGCGGGAGGCGCTGGAGCGGGTGCAGTCCGGTGATATCCTGGTGGCGCCAGCCACCGACAAGGAGTACATCCCGGCGCTGGAACGGGCGGCGGGGGTGGTTACCGAAACGGGCGGGATGACCTCGCACGCTGCGATTGTAGGGCTAGAATTCGGAATTCCGGTAGTCGTAGGCATCGAGGGCGCGACCGCCATCATTAAAGATGGTATGCTTATCACCCTTGATCCGCAACGGGGCGTCATTTATAGCGGCGTGGCGCGGGTTCTCTAAGATGAAGCGGGTGCCGGTAATCTTTTGGCGTATACCGTCTTTGAAGACGGTGCGGACAAAGGGAATAGCTGCCCTGTTGCTCCTGCTGGCGCTTTACCTTACCGCAGGCGGGTGCCGGGAGAGAGGTGAGAACGCCTCAGTTAGAGCGGGGCTTCCTGCGCAGTGCCCGCCGGCAGCGGCGGTAACGGCGCGCGTGGTGCGGGTGATTGACGGCGACACGGTAGTGGTGCGCTTCCAGGCGGGGCCGGCGGTGAGCCCCGACGGGAACGGTTATTCCCTCCGCGTCCCCGGCGGCTGGGTACGGGTGGGGAAGGAGGAAAAGGTCCGGCTTATCGGGGTGAACGCGCCGGAAACCGGGGCTGGGCAGAGGGAGGCGGAGGTGTACGGCTGGGAAGCAAAGGCCTATACCCGGAAGCGGACGCTAGGCCGGGTTGTGCGTCTGGAGTTCGACGTCGAAACCCGCGACCGTTACGGGCGGTTGCTGGCGTACCTTTACCTTGACGGGAATCTTTTTAACCGTGAGCTGGTGAAGGAAGGCTACGCCCAGGTCTATACCGCCCCGCCCAACCTGAAATATACGGCGGCGTTTCTATCGGCCCAGCGGGAAGCACTGGAGGCGGGACGGGGCCTGTGGCAGAAGCGCCATTTCGTCACCGGGCCGGTAATAGGCAACTCCCGGACCTACACCTACCACCTTCCGGGTTGTTCGGGGCTCCCTGCTCCGGCCAACCGGGTCTATTTCCACAACGAAAGAGAAGCGCTAATGTCCGGTTACCACCCTTGCCGGAAATGTTGCCTGCAGCGACGGCTTGAGGGCGGGAAAGGAACGTGAAAGGAATTCATCCTGGATTATCTCGCCTATTTCGGCATTGGCGGCCTGCTTTTGAGCAGCTTGGTGGAGGCGCTGGGCGTTCCTTTTTTTCCCGGGGGATAATGGTCATCTTGGCCGGGTTCCTTGTAGCCCGGGGCTACATGACCTTTCCGGCAGCCCTTCTGGCCACCTGCACCGGCTTCATCACCGGTTCGGCTCTGGCTTATCTTTTAGGCGTTAAGCTTGGCGGACGGGTTTTTGAACTCGGGGGTCGTCTGCTTAAGGTTACACCCGCGCGGTTGGCGAAAGCACGGGCCTATCTCGGTTATTCAGCACCAGGTTTCGTTGTCTTCGGCCGTTTCATCCCGGGAATAAGCAACCTGACGCCTTATCTCGCTGGGGTAGGGCAGCTGAATCCGGTGCTCTTCCTCGCCTTGACCAGTTTTTTTGCGGTGAGTTGGGCTACGCTCTACCTCGCCCTCGGCGTTGTTTTTTTTTGAAAAAAAATGGGCTGCAGTTGCTGGGCGACTGCAGCCTTTCCTCCTTTTGGGAGGACTTTTGGGCCTGGGACTTTACCTGTACGCCCTCGGGTGGTGGAAAAAAGCTGGTGGATTCTGAATTTTTCTTACGAACTTATTTTCATTAATTCCTTTTAAAGCCAGTTTGCCGGGTGTATTCCCTAAGTGGAGCCCGGTAAGATCGGTTCCGGGAGCAAGGGGTTTTAAGCGATGGATGAGGAAACCCTCCGGGATTTGCTTACGCGGGCCCAGCGTGGGGAAAGTGAAGCGCGAAACGCTTTGCTTGCGGCACACCGTAAATTTTATCGCCGACAGCATCAACTCTTATCTCCGGCACGCCTCTCTTAAGAAGCGAAACGACGAACTGAGTGTAGGCATGATCGCCTTTAACGAGGCAGTTACCAGATTCCAGCTGGAGCGGGGGTACCCTTTTTAGCTTTTGCCCGGCTGGTGATTAAGAGCCAGCTGGCCAACTATCTCCGCCAGGAAGCGCGGCATCAGGAGGCCGCCTCTACTCTTGAAATATCGGATACGCGGGTCGAGAAGATGCAGGTAGCGGCGGCCCAGGATGAAGCGCTGTGGGAAGCGGTGGCTCAGGACCGGGCAGAGGAGATTAGAGACTACGAAAAGCTTCTGGCAACGTTTGGTATTACCTTAGAGGAGTTAGTAACTCTTTCTCCAAAGCATGCCGACTGCCGTGCATCCCTTATTCGAGCCGCGATTTTGCTGGCTCAGGAGGAAGAATTTTTCCACCGGTTCGCTACGGGGAAGCGCCTGCCTTTGCGCGAGATGGCGCAGCGGACCGGGTTGAGCCCTAAGGTGCTCTGTAAGCACCGGAAGTATCTCCTGGCCCTCGCCATTATCTTTCGCGAGCCGGAGCGCTTTATCTATTTGCATTCTTACTTACTTAAAAGGA
>NZ_JBRAIN010000019.1:5867-19953 GCF_052743955.1 Thermodesulfitimonas sp. | reverse complement strand
GGGCTGGCGAAATGTAGCAAAACTCAACAGGGAGGGGGTGCGGCGAGTTAAAGAACCTGTTTTTCATGCAGCAGGTATAAAACTACCTGCTGACTTAAAAACGGGGGTAAAAATGGCCCGGAACCCCCGCCTGGGGCAAACTCAAGTGCCCGCAGGCCCACAAAAGACCTGCGGGCTTTTTTCTTTTTCAGGAAACCCAAACCGAAAGGAGCTTCTGCCAGACGGCAAGACACTAACGAAATTTCACTTAAAAGAAAGGAGCTGATCTACATGCGCTACCCCCACCCCGACCCCGCCCTGGCCGCCGCCGTGGGCAGGCTGCTCCGCGCCACCAGCCGGGAAAAAGACCTGGGCAAAAGGGTGCGGGCCATCGACAAGAAAGCAAAGGAAATGCCTGGAGACCGGGAGTTAAACTTAAGGGCGGCGTTCCACGCCTGTCTTGCGCTGAGGAAGGGAGGGAAGAGGAAATGCTAGCCAGGCAGGTAAAGGCGGCAATAATCTACCGCCAGGGCCGGGTAGTGGCCCCCACCCCCGAGGAGGCTGTCCGGTTGGTGGAAGAAAAATACCCCGACCTGGGCAGGATAACGCTTTTCCCCTGCCCGGTCCAGCTGTGGCCGGGAACCATTTGGTGGGAGTGGGTGGGCGAAACGGACGCTTCCCGCCCGGCCGGTTCAGGGTAGGGGATTGGGCCTTGCGGCTTTGTTGAACTTTTGGGAACTGAAAGTGCAATAACAAAAATTTTATCGCGCTTTGTTTTAATTGACAGCTGCTGCTGGCGAAGGGGGACCGGCTTTTTGGGGCCGGGTTTTTTATTGAAAAGCCAAAAAATAGGGGGGATATGCTATAAACTTGAAATTCTACACCGCCCCGGAGGTCGCTAAAATCCTCCGGGTGAAAAAAGCTTATATCTACGAGCTGGTGGCGACGGGCAGGCTGAAGGCGGTCAGGCTGTCGGAGAGACGGCTGCGGATACCGGAAGAATCGCTGAAGGAATACCTACTGGCTGAGTACACAAAGCAGGAAAAGGGCCGGGCGGGGGCGAAGTAAACCCTTGCCCGGCCCTTTTCTTTTGGAGGTGTCTTTGAGAATGGCACAGATCCGGAGGAAAGGGCCAAACCGCTATCAAATCTTAGTATACCACGGGAGGGATGTTCAGGGGAAGAGAATTATTCAGTACGAAACCTTCTACGGCACGCTTTCCCAGGCGCGGGCCAGGGCCGCCGAGCTGGAGGTGGCAAAGCGCAGGTACGGGCCGAAGCAGGCGGCCAAAACCGTCGGGGAGTACCTGCTCGATTGGCTGGAGAAGATAAAGGGGACGGTTTCGGAAAGGACGCACGAAACCTATACGTGGCACGTAAAAAAATTGATTCCGATTATAGGCCACCTGCAGTTGTACGGGTTAAATTCTTTTGACCTGCAGGAAGGATTAAACCAGCTTAAAGTGAAACCAAAAACCGCGAAGGGCATTTACGGGACGCTCAAAACGGCCTTTCGGCAGGCGGTGGCCTGGGGCCTGCTGAATACCGACCCGACGGCGGGCCTGCGCGCTCCGCGGGTGCCGAGGGAAGAAAAGAAAGTCCTGACGCCGGAAGAGTTAAAAAGGTTGCTGGATGCGGCGGAAAACTACAAGCACCACCTTATTATCCGCCTTTTGGCAGTTACGGGCATGCGCTTAGGGGAAGTTTTAGGGTTAATGTGGAAGGACGTTGACCTGGACAAAGGAACGGTAACAATCAAGAGGGCGGTCAACGTCCGGAAAAGGAAAATCAAGGAGGACACAAAGACCGCTGCCAGCGAACGCACATTAAAACTTGACGAAAAAACCCTGGAACTTCTAAGAAACCATAAACAGCGCGAAGGAAAAAGTAAAGTGTCCCCGTTAAGGCGTGATAACACTCTTATCTTTGCCGCCCCAGACGGGAGGCCGGTAAGGGAAGAGGCGGTGCGCCGGACGCTGGCGCGGGCGCTAAAGAAGGCGGGAATAGACCATATCCGCGTCCACGACCTGCGGCACACGGCAGGGTCTCTCCTGCTGGAAGCCGGATACTCCTTTCCTACCGTGGCCGCCTTCCTGGGCCACAGCAGTCCGGCCACGACCGCGGCGGTTTACGCTCACGCCGTGAGAAAGGGAACGAATGTTATTGAGATGCTGAACAGTCAGCCTGTTTGTCAGCCCAAAGCGAAAAAACCTAAGAAAGACAAGGCTTAAACCAGGGAGAGTATATTTCAAGTCCTGTCGCTCCGACCAGGGAAATCAAGGCCCCGGATGTTAGGGGCTATAAGAGTTACGGGCATGGTTTGAATCTTGCCATGCCCGTATTTTTAATTCTGTCCAGTCTGGTCGCTTCCTGGAGTTTCCTTCACAGGTTAGATGTTACCTCTGCTTCCACTAACTCCATATGGACAGAGAACGGATTTTTTACGTAAAATCGCCTTAACAGGCGAGAGTTGCTTTTTATGGCGCCTATTGCCTCTTTTGCTTTTATATCCTTTGTGGGGAGGGGTAGTTCTGCGGCATAACTCATTGTTTATCTAGAGTTTCAAGTTGATGCTGGTGTTGCTGCTATTAATCTTTAGCCTCCCGGCTTCTTTTGGTGCGGTCTCTTTCCTAAGTGGGCCAACAGTGAAGGAGCGCGTGAGCCTTACTAGCGGCGGCGCCGAAGCTGACGGGGATAGCTACCAGCCTTCAATTAGTGCTGACGGGCGTTACGTTGCGTTTACCTCCGACGCGGATAATTTAGTGGCCGGAGATACCAACGGGGTAGCTGATGTCTTTGTTTACGACCGGGAAACGCGGCGGATCGAGCGGGTGAGTATCTCCAACAGCGGCCAGCAGGGGAACGGAAGTAGCTATCTGCCTTCCATCAGCGCCGATGGACGGTACGTGGCCTTTGTTTCGGAAGCGGACAACTTAGTGGCGGGCGATAAGAACCATAAGCCGGATATCTTTGTCTTCGACCGCGTAACGCGCACGGTTAAGCGGGTGAGCGTTTCGAGCAGCGGAGCGGAGGGAAACGGTGAGCATCTTTTCCCTTCTATTAGCGCGGACGGGCGGTTCGTAGCTTTTGTTTCCGACTCGGATAACCTGGTAGCGGGCGATATGAACAAAAAGGCGGACGTTTTTGTTTACGACCGCGAGACGCACCGTCTGGAGCGGGTAAGCGTTTCTGCAAACGGTAAGAGCTTGGCGCCGTCCTTAGCCAATAACGGGCTGGTAGCTTTCGCTTCGGAGGCGGACAACCTGGTGGCGGGTGACCGGAACCGGGTTACCGATATCTTTGTGGCGGCAGCGGGTCCATCGCTGCCGGCGGCGCTACCGCCCAGCTTTAGCGATCTGCCGGGACACTGGGCGGCCGGAGTGGTGGGTGAGCTTGTGGTAAGAGGGCTCGTTTATGGTTATCCTGACGGTACCTTCAGGCCGGAGCAGCAAATGACGCGGGCAGAGGCGACCGTCATCCTGGTGCGGCTGTTGGGTCTCGCGCCCGGTGATCCGGCGGCGCTGCGTTTCCAGGATACCGGGCGTATCCCCGCTTGGGGGCGGGAGGCAGTGGCAGCGGCGGTGCGGGAAGGGATAGTAAAGGGTTACCCGGAGCCGAACGGGAAAGTGAGCTTTGGGGCGGAACGGGCGGTCAGTCGGGTGGAGCTTGCCGTCCTGGCGACGCGGCTTGCGGCTAAAAGGCTGGGGGCTGCGGCACCTGCCGCACTGAGCTTCCGCGACGCCGGCGCGATTCCGGTGTGGGCCCGGGATGCTGTCGGCATAGCCCTGGCGCAAGAGCTTATCACCGGCTACCCGGACCACACCTTCCGACCCGACAAGAGCGTCACGCGGGCGGAAGCTGCCACTATAATCCGCCGGTTGCTCGCGATTACCGGGGGCGCGTAGGCACTTTTTAGGGGTGGGCCGTAACCGCTCGCTACCTGACTTAGGGCGGGGAAAGGGGGCCGCCCCCTTTTTATTTCGCGGGGGAAAATTTTAAGGAATGAAGGGTCTGCTTAGGTGTAGATAATTCTGGTATAATCTATAACATAACGCGGAGGTCATTCGATGCGGGATGTGGAGCGGCTGCTGCGCCTGGTTGAAAAACCGGGGCGCTACGTAGGCGGCGAGTACAACGCGGTAAAGAAAGACTGGGAGAAAGTAAAGGTAAGGGTCGTTTTTGCCTTCCCCGACGTTTACGAAGTCGGGATGTCCCACCTCGGGCTCCAGATTCTTTACGCCATAGTAAACGGGCGGCCGGACGCCCTGATGGAACGGGTCTTTGCTCCCTGGCCAGAT
The DNA here is from genome assembly GCF_052743955.1 of Thermodesulfitimonas sp. Lineage (NCBI taxonomy): Bacteria > Bacillati > Bacillota > Clostridia > Thermoanaerobacterales > Thermoanaerobacteraceae > Thermodesulfitimonas > Thermodesulfitimonas sp. Next base: position 15,677 of record NZ_JBRAIN010000019.1, on the reverse strand, counting down.
ATGGAGGCGCTTTTGCGGGCGGAGCGGATACCTCTCTTTTCGCTCGAGTCGCGCCGGGCACTCAGTGATTTCGATATTCTCGCCTTTACCCTCCAATACGAGCTTACTTATACGAACGTGCTTAACATGATGGAACTCGGGGGCGTAAGTCCGGTAGCGGCGGAACGGCGGGAGAGTGAACCGCTGGTAATCGGCGGGGGGCCGTGTGCCTTCAATCCCGAGCCGCTAGCCGCCTTTTTCGACCTCTTTGTGCTTGGTGAAGGGGAAGAGGTCGTTCACGAGCTGCTCGACGCCTATATCAGAGCCCGGCAGGAGGGAAAGGGACGGCAGGAATTCCTCCGGGAGGCGGCGGCGATTGACGGCGTATACGTGCCTTCCTTTTACGAGGTACGTTACCAGGAAGACGGCCGGATAGCCTCCGTTCGCCCTCTATTCCCCGGCATCCCGGAGAAAGTAACCAAACGCGTGGTGGCGAATTTAGACGGGGCTCCCTTCCCGGTGCGGCCGGTGATCCCCTGGGTCGAGGCGGTGCACGACCGGGGGATGCTGGAGATTTTCAGGGGGTGCAGCCGGGGCTGCCGTTTCTGCCAGGCGGGAATAATCTACCGGCCGGTACGGGAGAAAAGCCTAGAGCGGCTTCTCGTCCAGGGCAGAGAACTCGCCAGAAATACGGGTTACGGGGAGATTTCGCTAATTTCGCTCAGCTCTGTCGACTATTCCCGGCTCCTGCCGCTGGTCGACGGGCTGATCGAGACTTTCGCGCCGGATAAGGTGAGCATCTCGCTTCCTTCCCTGCGGGCCGACGCCTTTGCGGTTGAAATTGCCCGCCGCTTGCAGGAAGTCCGCAAAGGGACGCTCACCTTTGCGCCAGAGGCGGGAACGCAGCGGCTGCGCAACGTGATCAACAAGCGGGTTACGCGGGAAGAGTTGTTAAGGGCGGTAGAGGCGGCTTTCGCTTCCGGATGGCTCCGGGTGAAGCTCTACTTCATGGTTGGGCTGCCTACGGAGACGGAAGAGGACCTTGACGGGATTGCGGCTCTGGCAAGCGATGTCCTGCGTGTAGGGGAAGAGTGTGGCGTCCCGAAGGGGAAGCTGCGGGTGACGGTGAGTGTGGCCTGTTTCGTCCCGAAGGCACACACCCCCTTTCAGTGGGAGCCACAGGCGCCCTGCGCGGTGCTGGAGGAGAAGATCCGCTACCTGAAACGGCGCTTAAAAGACCGGCGCATCGATTTCGACTGGCACGACCCAGAGATGAGCATGCTTGAGGCCGTCTTTGCGCGGGGCGACAGAAGGCTCGGGGCCGTGTTGCTTGGCGCCCGGCGGCGGGGCTGCCGCTTTGACGGTTGGCGGGAACATTTCAGTCTGACCCGGTGGCTGGAGGCTTTTGCCGAAGCCGGGCTCCAACCGGAGGATTACGCCCAGCGGCGCTACGCGTACGGTGAGGTGCTGCCCTGGGACCATATTGACGTGGGCGTAAGCCGGGAGTTTCTGATCGAAGAACACCAGCGGGCCTACCGCGGGGAGGTTACGCCTGATTGCCGGTGGGAAGAGTGTATGGCTTGCGGGATCTGCCCGGCTTTAGGTGTGGCGCCGGTGCTGGCAGAGGAGGACGGCCTTGTTTCGTTACCGGATCACCTTTCGTAAAGAGGGACCGGCCCGCTGGATCGGCCATCTGGACCTGGTACGTCTTTTTGAGCAGGCGTGCCGGCGGGCGGAGTTACCGCTCGCCTACTCGGAGGGGTTCAATCCGCGCCCCCGGCTGGTTTTCGCGGCGCCGCTGCCTCTCGGAGTTGCCGGGCTGAGGGAACTTGTCGACGCTTATCTACGGGTACCTGTGGCTCCGGAACTGGTGCAGGCGCGCCTCGGGCCGGTTTTGCCGAAAGGGTTAACCGTAATACGAGTCAGGCGCGTGCCCCGCGAAGAGGCCAATCTGATGGCGGCGGTCCGGCGGGCGACCTACCGGGCAGAGGGAAGGCCGGCTGCGGGACTCTGCGAGGCGGCCCTGACCGAAGCGGTGCAAAGGGTACTGCAGGCAGGGGAAATTAAAAGTGTGCGCCAGGGGAAAAAGGGGCTGCAGGAGCGCGATATCCGCCCGGGAATTTTTGCCCTTGACGCCTCTCTCGAAGAAGGGAAAATTGTAGTGACGATGTTAGTGCAGGCCGGACAGGAGGGTAACGTCCGCCCCGAAGAGGTAACGGCGATTCTCTGGCGGCTAGGATCGCTGCCAGGAACGCCGGAAGGTTTTGACTACTACCGTACCGGACTTTATACGGTAGTCGGTGACCGGACGGTTAGCCTCGGCTAAAGGTAGCGATAGGAGCGTAAGCAATGCTTAAGGAAATCATTGTTTCCTCGGCGGGCAACCGGATGCGCGTTGCGGTCCTTGAGGACCACGTTCCCGTAGAAGTTTACTTTGAGCCCCCTGGGGCGGAGCTCGTGGGCAGTATTTATAAGGGCCGGGTAGAAAACGTTCTGCCCGGTATCGAAGCCGCTTTTGTAGACATCGGCCTCGAGAGAAACGCCTTTCTTTACGTTAAAGACGCCCGGGTGTTAGCAGGAAAGCGAAGCGGGCGGCTCCAGATTCAGCAGATTTTAAAGCCCGGGCAGGAAATAATCGTCCAGGTAGTCAAGAGCCATTTCGGGGCTAAAGGCGCCAGGGTAACGGCGCACGTGACGCTTCCAGGGAGGTACCTGGTGCTGGCTACGAGCGTCCAGCACATCGGCGTTTCGCGGCGGATTGGTTCTCCCGCCGAGCGGGAGCGCCTGCGGCAAATAGCCACGGCGCTTCGCCCCACCGGGATGGGGCTCATTGTCCGGACAGCCGCCGAGGGCGTCGGGGAGGAAGAGTTGCGGCACGACCTAGAGATGCTGGTTAATCGCTGGGAGGATATCTGCGTGAAGGCGCGGGAGCCGGCGCCCAGGCTTCTTTACCGGGATATCGACCTTTTACCGCGCATCCTGCGGGATTTCTTTACCGGTGACGTTAACCGTCTTGTGGTCGATTCCGAAGCGCTCCGGCAGGAAGTCCTATCCATAATCATGGACCTTGGCCCGGAGCTTAAAGATCGGGTTTTTCTCGAAACCGGGCTGGATCTGATGGCGGCCTACGGGGTGGAGCAGGAAGTGGAGCGGGCGCTGAAGCGGCGTGTCTGGTTGAAATCAGGCGGCTATCTTGTCTTTGACCGGACCGAGGCCTTCACCGTCATCGATGTGAATACAGGTAAGTACGTTGGTTCGGCAAGCCTTGAGGAGACGGTGGTCAAAACGAATCTTGAAGCGGCGCGCGAGATCGCCCGTCAGCTCAGGCTGCGGAATATCGGCGGCATTATCATCATCGATTTTATCGATATGGTGGAGGAGAGGCACCGCCAGCAGGTTCTATCGGTCTTAGAGGAAGCCCTGCGGCGCGACCGGGTGCGGTCTCACCTCCTCGGAATTACGAAGCTCGGCCTTGTTGAGTTAACCAGGAAAAAATCGCGCCCGAGCCTGGCGGAGATGTTGCTCCAAACGTGTCCGCAGTGCGGGGGCACGGGTTACGTCCGGCGGGAGGTGGGGGAAGAGCTTTCTCTAGGAGAAGATTTTCCGGAAGGCGCGGACAATTCTTTTTTACAGAGGCAGGCGGGGGAATTATAATGGCGGCAGCCGGTTAATCTTTTGGGCTATATCTTTTAGGAGGTGTGAACGAATCTTGCTATCAGGTGTCAGGGTCCGGTTTGCGCCGAGTCCAACGGGAAGCCTCCATATCGGCGGAGCGCGAACGGCCCTTTTTAATTACCTTTTCGCCCGGGCTAACGGCGGGAAGTTTATCTTGCGGCTGGAAGATACAGATTTTGAGCGGCACATCGAGGGCGCGGTGCAGGGAATCATCGAGAGCCTGCGCTGGCTCGGGCTCGACTGGGATGAAGGACCAGATAAGGGCGGGCCTACCGGGCCGTACCGGCAGTCGGAGCGACTGGCGCTTTACCGGCAGGAGGCGGAAAAGCTTCTCGCTTCCGGACAAGCCTACCCCTGTTATTGCACGCCAGAAGAACTGGCGGCCGAACGGGAGGAGGCGCGCAAGGCCGGGAGGGCCCCGCGCTACAGTGGCCGGTGCCGGGAACTTACACCGGCGGAGCGGGCGGCCAAGGAAGCTCAGGGAGGGAAGCCGGCTCTCCGGCTAAAGGTACCGCCGGACGGCCAGACAGTAGTTGAGGACCTGATCCGCGGGACGGTGGTCTTTGAAAACGCAGCGCTTGATGATTTCATTATCATGAAGTCAAACGGGGTTCCTACGTACAACTTCGCGTGCGTCGTGGACGACGCCATGATGGGCGTTACCCACGTGATCCGGGCGGAGGAGCACCTTTCGAACACGCCGAAGCAGATCCTGGTTTACCGGGCTCTCGGCTATCCCCTGCCTGCTTTTGCCCACGTGCCGATGATTTTGGCCCCCGACCGCTCGAAACTCTCCAAGCGCCACGGAGCGACGGGCGTTGAAGAGTTCCGGAACCAGGGCTACCTGCCGGAGGCGCTCTTCAACTACCTGGCCCTCTTAGGGTGGTCGCCGGGCGACGAGCGGGAGATATTGAGCCGGGAGGAGATCATCCGGGAGTTTTCCCTCGCTGCGGTTTCCAAACACGCCGCCGTCTACGACGTTCAAAAGTTAACCTGGCTCAACAGCCAGTATATCAATAGCGTGCCGCTTGAACGCCTGGTAGAACTGGCCTTGCCCTTCATGCGCGCGGCGGGACTCATCGGTGCGGTTCTGGACCCGCAGCAGGAGGATTACGTCCGCAAGGTCCTCGGAACAGTCCGATCGCGGGCACGCACCCTGCTTGAACTCGCAGACATGACGGCATACTTCTTCCGTGACGATTTCGGTTACGATCCGAAGGGCGTAAAGAAATTCTTCACGGCGCCCGGTGTGGCTACCTTGCTCCGCAAGGGGAGGGAAGCCTTGGCCGGGGTAGCAGTTTTCGGGGTGGCCGAAACGGAGGCGGCCTACCGCCGTTTAATCGAGGCGGAGGGGATTAGCGGCGGGGCGCTTATCCACCCAACGCGGCTCGCCCTGACGGGACGGACGGTGGGCCCCGGCCTTTTCGATATCATCGCCCTTTTGGGAAAGGAGCGTTGCCTTGAGCGATTGGAACGCGCCGCCGCCTGGATTGAGGCCAACGTTAAACCCGCGGAATAGGTCAGCAAACTCTTGTCAGGTAGAAGAGCTTATAGTATAATTTAGGCGTAGCTGCGGGATGGTGTAACGGTAGCACGCATGGCTCTGGACCATGTAGTCTAGGTTCGAATCCTGGTCCCGCAGCCAAAAATAGAAAAGTTTCAGGCGCTGTCTTCTGGCATCTGGACTTCGGGTTGCGGCGCTATCGTCTAGGGGCCCAGGACACCGCCCTCTCAAGGCGGAGACACGGGTTCGAATCCCGTTAGCGCTACCAGTTGTCGATCTGAACGCCTTCAGGCACCGTGCGGTGGGTTAAGATGCGGTGGCCAAGAAGGCGCTGTTTCTCTCTTGGGCAGTTTTTACTCCTCTAACCAACGCCCTTACTCGGGAGTTGGGGTTAGTTGGTCTTCTCTTTAGCAGTTTGTTTTGGCAACTTTTTCTTGACAAAGACGCCTTCTGGCGGGAAAATATACCTAGTGAGGCAGCATAGGGTCTTAAGACGCGTGACATAAAAATATTCTTTCATGGCAATCTTTAGGCGGTGGGAAAATGTTTGCCAAGAAACGCCCACGCTGTAACCAATGGTCTTACAGTGCGGCTGATATCGGGGACTGGTTCTGTCCTTATTGCCGGCATAACCTTAAGGATGTGCCGGCCGTGGTTGCGGGTACTGTAGACGAGGCCGAAAAAGATAGAAAGACTGCAGGAACCGGCAACGGGACGCGGGAGAAAGGGAGGTTGTGAAGTCAAACGCGAGACGTGAAAAAAGAAAAAACGAGCGCAGTGCCTACAGGTGTCCGGTGAAGGCCAGACATTTTCTGTTTTGACGGTTTTAGCGTTTTTTATGGTATACTTTTAGCATAAATTAAAGCGGGATAGGGATCATTTTGCCCAGGCTTTTCGTTCCGGCAGAGCAGTGGACTAAAAACAAGGTTATGGTTCGGGGCAGCGACGTGAAGTACCTGACCCGGGTTTTGCGGCTTGGCCTTGGCGACGGGGTTACGGTTTTTGATGGCGAAGGGCGGATTGGCGAAGCTTTTATCCAGGAGATAAATGGTGGCGAGGTCGTGTTATCTCTTACGCGCGCGGTCGTAGCCGATACCGAGCCGCGGGTTAAAGTTACCCTCCTGCAGGCGATCCCCAAGGGCGATAAGATGGACTTAGTTATCCAGAAAGCTACGGAACTCGGCGTAGCGCGTATTATTCCCGTTCTGACCGAGCGGGTGGTGGTTCAGCTTGATGAGGACCGGGCCGCTAAGAAGCAGGAGCGATGGCAGAAGGTAGCGCGGGAAGCGGCCCGGCAATGTGGTCGGGGTGCGGTTCCCGTAGTCGGCACGGTCTGTGCCTTTGAGGAGGCGTTAGCGTTCACTGCTCCCGGTGATTCCCTACGGCTTATGCCCTGGGAAGGAGAAGAGGAGCTTCCCTTGCGTGCCGCATTAAAGGGTAAGAATCCGGCAGCGGTCACCCTTTTTATCGGACCTGAAGGGGGCTTCAGCAGCGCGGAGGTCGAAGCGGCTAGGGCTTGCGGTTTTTGCACCGTAAGCCTGGGACGCCGCATCCTCCGCACAGAAACGGCGGGGATGGTCGTGGTGGCCCTGGTGCTCTATACGCTAGGAGAGCTGGCGTAAGGCCTTACCCCGCCTGATTTCTGAACCGCTTATCCAGAGGTAGAAAACGCGGTTTGCGACGGAGCGTGGCCAAAATGAAGGCGGTGGCCTTTTATACTTTAGGCTGCAAGGTTAACCAGTACGAGACGGCGGCGTTAGCTTCTCTTTTTGCCCGGCGGGGGTACAGGATAGTTGAGGATTTCGAAAGCATCGCCGACGTTTACGTAATCAATACCTGTACGGTAACCGGAACCGCCGACCAGAAGTCGCGCCAGGCCATCAGGCGTGCCATCCGGCGCAATCCGGAGGCGGTGGTCGTGGTAGCGGGCTGTCACGCCCAGGTAAATCCAAAGGCGGTGGCGGGGATTCCGGGGGTAGACGTGGTTGTGGGGACCTTCGGAAGGGAAAGGTTGGTCGACCTGGTGGAAGAGGCGATGCGTACGGGACGGCAAGTGGTGGCGGTACAGGAATTCCCGGCCAGATGCGAGTTTGAGGAACTCCCGGCCTTATTTACCACCCGGACCCGCGCTTATTTGAAAATTCAGGAGGGCTGCAGGGATTTCTGTACCTTCTGCCTGGTACCGTACGCCCGCGGGCCACTACGAAGCCGGAAACCGGAGGCCGTTTTGGCGGAGGCCCGACGGCTGCTAGCGGTCGGCTTCAAAGAGATTGTCTTAACCGGCATCCACATCGGTCTTTATGGCTGCGATTTGCAGCCACCCCTTAGCCTGACAGGGCTCATCACGCGAGTATTGGAATTACCGGAGCTCGCCCGGCTACGGCTGAGTTCGCTTGAGCCGCGGGAGGTTACGCCGGAATTGGTCGCGCTGATGGCGCGCGACTCCCGCTTTTGCCCGCATCTCCATATTCCCTTACAAAGCGGTGATGATGAGGTGCTCCGGCGAATGGGACGCCGGTATACCACTGCTACGTACGCGGAAACGGTTGCCTTTTTGCGCGCGCAGATTCCTGAGATTGCCATTACCACCGATGTTATGGTGGGCTTCCCGGGTGAAACGGAGGCGGCCTTTGATAGAAGCGTAGCTTTTATCCGGCAGATTGGTTTTGCCGGGTTGCACGTATTTAAGTTTTCGCCTCGCCCCGGTACACCGGCGGCGACCTTTAAAGACCAAGTTCCAGGGCCCGTAAAGGAAGAACGGTTGAGGGTGCTTTTAAACGTAGGGGCGGCGCTTAGCCACGCCTTTGCCACGCGCTTTTCTGGCCGGACGGTAAATGTGCTTGTCGAGGGGAAAAACGCAGCGGGGTTTTGGGAGGGGTTGAGTGAGCACTATCTCCCGGTGGTTTTTACGGGGGGCGGCGATCTCCGGGGGTTGATCGTGCCGGTTCGGGTTTGCAAAGTTAAAGGAAAGCTTCTATGCGGGGAGCTATTGACAGAATATTTCTTAAACTTACAATGTGCCGTAAAATAAAGCTGAATCTTTTTACTAAGGGGTTTAGGATTTTCAGCAGGATTTCCGGAAAAGGCGTGGAATAATTAAGGCTGGAGGTGTAGGGTGTGGAGGAGTGCCTTTTTTGCCGGATCGTGCGAAAGGAAGTCCCGGCTACTATTGTTTACGAAGATGACGCGATTTTAGCCTTTAAAGATATCAACCCGGTGGCACCGATACACATTCTCTTTATCCCCAAAAAACATATCAGCACTTTTTTCGCTATGGAACCGGGCGATGAGGTTCTGATCGGAAGACTGCACCAGGCGGCAGTCCAAGTGGCCCAAGAGTTGGGCCTTACGGAAAAGGGCTTTCGTTTAGTAGCCAACTGCCAGCGTGGCGGAGGACAGCTAATCTTTCACCTGCACTACCATCTTATTGCCGGGCGGCCGCTTCTATGGCCTCCAGGTTAGGCGGTATCTGGAACCTCCGCTTTTTAAAATATCGGCGGAGGGAGGGATGAGGCATGGCGGAAGTTAGAGTGGGCAAGAACGAGACTCTCGATAGCGCTCTGAAGCGGTTTAAGCGTACGTGCCAGCGTGCCGGTATCCTGGCCGATGCGCGCCGCCACGAGCATTACGAAAGCCGGAGCGTACGGCGGAAGAAAAAGTCGGAAGCGGCCCGCAGACGGCAGCGGCGTTCCTTTAGGTAGATCTTTCCCTAATTTTATCCCTATAATTACGACTTATAGCTACGACCAGAAAAGTTGCCTTACTAAGGCAACTTTTTAGTTTTCTTTTGCTTCTTGCTTTTGCGGGGCTCTTTTTGGCTTTGCTGCGGCATAGAGATTCTACCGGGGGAAAGGGTATCTCAAAGCAGGTGAAGTTTTGGGGCTTGGGATGCGCTGGCCCAGGATGGGGGAACAGTTTAAGCGTAAAGCGGCGGCGATGCTGGAGTTGCCCGGTGAGGTTGCCCTTAACCTGCCTAGGGTAATCATTACCGGTAGGATCCAGGTCATTGTCGAAAACCACCGCGGCATTATAGCCTACGACCGGGAGGGCGTTAGGTTGCTGGTCGAGGCGGGGGAAGTGGCCGTTTCCGGCCGGGACCTTGTTTTACGAAGCATTCTTCCAGACGAGGTAATCGTGGAGGGGGAAAGAGGAGGTTTTAAGCTTGCGCTTATTGCGGTACCTAAAAGGATACGTGACGCTTCTTGTTGAGGGCAAATCCCTGGAGCGCTTCATCAATATGGCCGTGAGCCGTGGGATTAGGCTATGGGATGTAACCTATCTCGGTAGCAACCGGATGCTTTTACGGGTGCGTGTGGGCGCGGTGGGGGCACTCCGTCACATTGCGCGGCGCACGGATAGCCGCTTTAGGATCCGGAAAAAGAGGGGCCTCTTCTTCTGGTTGTGGCGGGTGCGGCGGCGGAAGGCCCTCTGCGGCGGCGCGCTCTTCTTTTTGACGGCTCTTTACCTCTTTTTTTCCTTTATCTGGGTGGTAGAGGTGAGTGGGACCCGTGAGATTGATCCGGCAGCAGTGCGGCGCGCAGCTACGGTGGCCGGGCTCAAGCCTGGCGTAGCCCGCTGGCGGGTAAACGAAAAGGATGTCGAGCAGCATTTAAAAGAGCAGTTCCCAGCGATTGCGTGGGTGGGAGTAAAGG
>NZ_JBRAIN010000019.1:0-5767 GCF_052743955.1 Thermodesulfitimonas sp. | reverse complement strand
GTCGAGCAGCATTTAAAAGAGCAGTTCCCAGCGATTGCGTGGGTGGGAGTAAAGGTTAGAGGGGGAAAGGCTATGGTTAGGATTGCCGAAAAGAGGCTTCCGGCACCGGTTCCCAGCAATCCGGCCCATATTGTAGCGCGAAAGGCCGGGTTAATCAAGGAGCTTCTCGTACTTGAGGGGCAGCCTCTAGTCAAGGAGGGGGATACAGTTTTACCCGGCCAAGTGCTGATTTCCGGGGAGGTGGTTCCGGGTGACGGCGAGAGCGGGATTGTGCCCGGCCGACCGCGCTATACCCGCGCGAAGGGGATTGTGCGGGCACGCGTTTGGTACGAGGGTTGCGGCGAGGCCCTCCTTGTGGAGCGGGGGGAGCGCGTTGGGCGGAGCGTTACCGTGCGGATGGTGCGGGTCGCCAGCCGGGAGTTTAGGATTCAGGGGCCGAAAAGGGTTCCTTACGCGCGGTACCGAGTTAGGGTAACGGCAAAGAAGCCTTTGCAATGGAGGAATTTCGGTGCTCCTGTGGAACTTATAAATAAAGAGTTTACCGAGCTTATTCCTTACGAGGTCAGGCGCACTGGAGTTGAAGCGCGACGGCTTGCGGAAAAACGGGCGTGGAATGCGCTACGCCCATCCCTTCCGGTGGGGAGGCGCATTCTCAGCAAAAGGTACGTGGTGGTTGCCTCCGGGCGGCGGGAAGTTGTCCAGATTAGGCTTAAGGTTGAAGTTTTAGAAGATATAGGACAAGTACAAGAGTTCAAACAACTGTGAAAGGGGATTGAAAGGGTATCTTGACTGAAGTTGAAGTTAGGGTTCCGGTTGAAAACCGAGTAGCCAGGGAAATATTGGGGCGTTTTGACGAGCACCTGAAAGCGATCGAAAAGGCCACCGGGGTAAAAATGGTGCTGCGCGAAGGGGAGTTCGCCCTGATCGGTACACCAGAGCAGGTGGCAGCGGGGGAGGCGCTGGTCCAGCGCTTAAAAGAAAACTACCGGGCCATGGGCGAGATAAGCACGCAGGACGTCATCCGGGCGATTGAGGCTGTCAAACGAGGCGACAGAACAGCGGGGGAAGACAATATCACTCCGGAGGTGCTACTTACCACACCGCGGGGTAAGCAGGTACGGCCGAAGACGGCGGGCCAGCGGCGCTACGTGGAGGCGATCCAACGCCACGATATCACTTTTGCCATCGGCCCGGCCGGCACGGGGAAGACCTACCTGGCGGTAGTGATGGCCGTTATCTGGCTTCGCCAGAAGAAGATCAGCCGGATTATCTTAACCCGGCCAGCAGTAGAAGCGGGAGAGAGGCTTGGGTTTTTGCCGGGAGGGCTCGAGGAAAAAGTAGACCCGTATTTGCGGCCTCTTTATGATAGCCTTTACGATGTTTTAGGGTTGGAGAATACAGAGCGTTATCTTGAACGACGGGTGATTGAGATCGCGCCGCTTGCTTACATGCGGGGAAGGACGCTAGAAGACGCTTTTATCATCCTCGATGAGGCCCAGAACACTACGCCCGAGCAGATGAAGATGTTTTTAACCCGTCTCGGATTCGGCTCGAAAGCGGTGATAACGGGGGACGTGACCCAAACAGATCTACCGCGGGGCCAGGAATCGGGGCTTATTGTGGCCCAAGAGATTTTAAAAGGGATCGAAGGGATTTCTTTTCAATACCTGACGGGCGCGGATACTATCAGGCACCCGCTGGTGATGGAGATAATCAAGGCTTACGAAGCAGCTGAGGAAAAATTGCGTAAGGAGTGAAAGCGTGCTGCACCGCTCGGCCGATATGGCCGGCGTCCTTTTTGCTTTGCTGAAACAAATATTGCAGAATCCTCGGGTTCGACGGGCGGGAGCGGCCCTGTTTTTATTTCTTGCGGCCACGTTGCTGCTTTCTTTTCGGTTTTACCCGGAGCGAGTCGATTTGAAGGTGGGGCAGGTAGCCCCCCGGACGATAAAGGCGCCGCGCACGGTGGTTTTTGAGGATAAGGTGCGGACCGAAGAGCTGCGGCGGGAAGCGGCGAGTAGGGTCCCGCGGATGTACGACCTAGACCCTCAGGTTGTCGACTCGATTGTAGCGGAAACGGGCGAGATCATCAAGGTGGTAGCGCGGGTGGCCGGCGACCAGAGCAGGGACGCGCAGGCGAAGGAGGTGGTACTCAGGGAGGCTCTGCCGTTCCCGCTAGCGGACGGGGTGGTAAAGGCGTTGGTTTGGACACCGCCAGCGCGGCTGGATCAACTGGGGAGGGAACTCGGCGGGATTATTCAACAGGTTATGGCGGACGGCGTGCGGCAAGAGGACCTCGCTGCCGCGAAAAAGGCGGCCGCAGAACGGATTGAATTTCTGGTAGCGGATCCTGCCGAGAAGGCTCTGGCACGGGCGATTGTACAGCACACGCTCCGGCCGAACAAGTTCTATAACGCCGCGCGCACCGAAATGCTCCAGCGAGAAGCGGCTGAGGCGGTGGCCCCGGTCGAAATAATGGTGCGGGCAGGGGAAAAAATAATCGGTGAGGGAGAGGTCGTTACTCCGGAGCACTTGGCTAAGCTTAAGGCGGTCGGGCTTTATGAAGTCCGCCTTTCTGTGGCGGCGCTGGTCGGCGTGGCGTTTACGGTTCTACTACTGGTTTTAGGCCTTTTTTATTACCTTTACCAGCAGCACCGCGAGATTTATACGGAAACGTCTTACCTGTATCTTGTAGCCTTGGTCATTGCCGGGGTATTGCTTGTGGCCAAGCTTATCTTGGCCATTAACGTGCGCCAGGCCTTTGACTTTGGTGCTCAGCTCGGTTATGCGGTACCGGTAGCCACCGTGGGGATGTTGTTAACCATCCTTCTTAATGCGCGGGTTGCTGCGTTCGCTGTGAGCGTGACGGCGATTTTGGTCGGGATGATGACGGGAGATGAGCTTCGCTTCATGCTGTGCGGCTTCTTGACCGGTATTACGGGTGTTTTGAGTGCCTCCCAGTTAAGCCGTCGCGGGGATCTTGTACGGGCGGGCCTTTACGTGGGCGGCGCGGCGGTCTTTGCGGCGGTGGCGGTAGGGCTGTTCAGCGGCACCCCGCTGCAACTGTTGCTGCTGGTGAGCCTTGGGCTTGGCTTGGCTAACGGGTTGCTATCGTCAATCCTCACTAACGGCGCGCTGCCGGTTATTGACTGTCTTTCCGGTATCACTTCGCCGGTTAAGCTTTTAGAGTTGACTAATCCTGGGGAGCCGCTCCTCAAGCGGCTACTCATGGAGGCGCCCGGGACCTATCACCACAGCATCCTTGTCGGCAACCTGGGGGAAGCGGCAGCCGAGGCGATCGGGGCGGATATCCTTACGGTCCGGGCGGGGGCTTATTATCACGATATCGGAAAGCTCCGTCGGCCGTCTTTCTTTATCGAAAACCAGATGGGGCAAGAAAACCCGCACGATAAATTAGCGCCGACGCTCTCCACCCTCATTGTGACCAGCCACGTGAAGGACGGAGTGGAACTGGCCCGTGCTTACAGGCTACCGGAAAAGATAGTAGAGATAATCGAGCAGCACCACGGCACCAGTCTCGCGGGTTTTTTTTACCAGAAGGCGCTCGAGGCGAACCAGAAAAAACCGCCGAACGAGCGGGACTTTCGCTATCCTGGACCGAAGCCGCAGACCCGGGAGGCGGCCATCGTTATGTTGGCGGACGCGGTGGAAGCGGCCGTGCGGGCACTGGGCCAACCGGCGCCGGGGCAGGTGGAGGGGCTGGTACGCCGGATAATCAAAGAGAAGCTTTACGACGGGCAGCTTGACGAATCTGCGCTTACCTTTCGCGACCTCGAAATGATTGCCGTTGCGTTCACCAAGGTGTTGAGCGGCATTTTCCACAGCCGGCTTGAGTACCCGGAGCGCGAGGGCGGGAAGGAGGATTCCGGTGGCAGTGATAGTCCAAAACCAGCAAAAAAAGGTCCCGGTGCCGGAGAGTCTGACATCGCTGGCTGAGCGGGCGGCCCTAGCGGTACTCGCTGCACTCGGCCCCAAGCAGGAGACGGAACTCGGGATTACTTTTGTGGACGATGCGGCCATTAAGACACTGAACCACTATTACCGAGGAAAAGATGAGCCGACCGACGTTCTCTCCTTCGCCATGAAGGAAACAGTGCGGGAGGATGAGCGGGAGGTTTTACTCCTCGGCGATATAGTTATTTCCCTAGAAACCGCCGCCCGCTGGGCCACTGAGGAGGGGCGTGATCTGCATCAGGAAGTGGCGCACCTGGTAGTGCACGGAGCCCTTCACCTGCTCGGATACGATCATGAAACAGAAGAGGAGGCCGCCCGGATGAAGGCCCAGGAAGAAGAAATTCTGCGGCTTCTGGGGTGAAAGAATGATTGGCGCGGCGTGGCGACGAGAGCTGGTTGCGGCGGCGCTTGCGGCGCGAGAACAGGCTTACGCACCCTACTCCGGCATCCGGGTGGGAGCGGCGCTCCGGACACGCGAGGGCAGACTATTCACCGGCGCAAACGTAGAAAACGCCTCTTACGGGCTTACCATCTGCGCGGAGCGGGTGGCGGCCGTTAAGGCGGTCACAGCCGGCTGCCGCGATTTTGTCGCGATAGCCGTTGCCTGGAACCGCGAGGGCTTCTGCTACCCGTGCGGTGCCTGCCGGCAGGTGCTTTACGAGTTTGGGCCGGAGATGCGGGTGCTGGTGGTAAAAGCCGGCGGCGACTACAAGGAGGAGGCACTGGTGGCACTTTTGCCACACGCTTTCGGGAAATGAGTGAAAAAGAGTACCGTTCCGGTTTTGTGACGCTAATCGGCCGTCCCAACGTGGGAAAATCGACGCTTTTGAACTGCTTGGTGGGGCAGAAGGTGGCTATCATTTCGGATAAGCCGCAAACCACCCGGCGCCAGATTCGTGCTATTTTAACGCTGCCCGAAGCCCAGGTGGTATTCGTCGACACGCCGGGTGTGCACAAGCCCCGGCACCTCCTGGGCGAGTATATGGTGAAGGCGGCACTGGAGACCCTGAAGGAAGTGGATCTGATCGTTTTCCTCCTTGAAGCCCACAGGCCTTTCGGACCGGGGGATAACTACATCCTTGAGCGTCTCCGGGAGGTTAAGACGCCGGTAATTGCGTGCCTTAACAAGATTGATCTGATCCGGAAGGAACAGCTGCTCCCCCTGATCGATGAGCTCCGTCACAAACAGGAATTTGTGGCGATTGTTCCCGTATCGGCGCTCACGGGGGAGAATGCCGACCGGCTCCTCACGGTAATTGTGGAAAACCTGCCGCTGGGCCCGCAGTACTACCCACCGGGCACCGTCAGCGACCAGCCGGAACGCGTGGTGATTGCCGAGTTAATTCGGGAAAAGATCCTCCGGCTCACGCGCGAAGAGCTGCCGCACGGGGTGGCGGTAATGGTGGAGGAGATGGTGCCCCGGAGCAAGGACCTGCTCTACATCAGGGCTGTGGTCTTTGCCGAAAGGGAGTCGCATAAGGGCATCCTGATCGGGCAGGGAGGGCAGATGCTTAAGAAGATCGGCCAGTTAGCGCGGGAAGAGATCGAAGCACGTTTCGGCCAGCGGGTTTACCTCGACCTCTGGGTGAAGGTTAAGCCCAACTGGCGGCGGAGCGAGGCTTTTCTCCGTGAGGTCGGTTACAAGCCGGAATAGAGTTTTAATTGACAGCCTCTAGGGAAGTTGCTACATTGAAGAAGGATAAATTTCTCCAAAGCCTTCCTGTAGATACCAAGAAGGCTTTTATTCTTGGGGGCGCGGGAAGATGACTGCGGCGACGGTAGATGTGCTGAG
>NZ_JBRAIN010000018.1:0-20000 GCF_052743955.1 Thermodesulfitimonas sp. | reverse complement strand
CGCTCAGCTGAAGGAGTATGTCACTATTCACTAGCGCCGCAGCCGCGCAATTTTCTGCGTGGGGAGGCGGCGCTTGGGCTTTAAAGAGGAGATGGTAGCGGTCGGGGGGACGGGAAGTGACCCCTCAGGGAGAAGAGGTTTCATGGTACCACCATTGGTCCTCGTTGCCGCGCTTTACGCAGGCGGCTGTGCCGCTGCTCGTTTCCTTTCTGTTACCGCGGGAGTTGCTTTTCTCAGTGCTCTTTTTACCACCCTTCTTGCCGTTATCGCTTATTTTTACGCCCGCAACCGCAATTACCCGCTTATTTACGCGTTATTCTTTTTCCTCGGCGTGGTGGGCGCCCGTCTGGCTATTGCCGAAGCGGTGACGCCACTTACCGCGTGGGCGGAGCGTTACGCGGTGGTTCGCGGTACGGTGGTTGCAGCCCCGGAGGTCCAGGAGGGAGAGGCGCGGTATCTCTTACGGGTGGCCGAAGCCAGGGTTGGGGAAAAGCGGTTTAGCGGCGGCCGGCTGCTCCTGGTCGTCCGGGGGGCGGAGAAGGTCTTCGGTTATGGAGATGTTCTAACGGCAAAGGGCTTCTTGCGTGTGCCCCGGACCCCCGGAAATCCTGGTGAGTTCGACTACGCGACGTACTTGGCGCGGCGTGGCGTCGGGGTGCTCCTGTACGCGCGGCCGGAGGCAGTCACGCGCACCGGGCAGGGGAGTCCCAATCCGATAGTTGGTGCGGCACTATGGCTCCGGGGACGAATGTTCGCTGCCCTGGACGCCCTTTTCCCGCCTGAGCAGAGCGCGCTGGTGAAGGGGATCGCTTTCGGGGCCCGGACGGCGCTTGATCCGCTCTTAAACGAAGCCTTTAGAGAAACAGGCGTGGTCCATATATTAAGCGTTAGCGGGCTTCATGTCGGTCTGGTGCTTGGTTTTGTACTCGGTATCGCCCGGACCATCCGGCTCCGGTCTGGGATAACGCTTCTTGTTTCCCTGCTAGTGCTCATCTTCTACGACTTGATGGTTGGTGCCGGCCCCCCGGTTGTCCGGGCTACGGTAATGGCGGTCCTTTTCCTCTGGGCGAAACACCTGGGGCGGGAGCGCGACTGGCCGACGGCGCTGGCAGTTGCGGCGCTAATAATTCTTTTGGCCAATCCCCTTGCGGTAAGCGACCCTGGCTTTCAGCTCTCCTTCGCCGCTACCTGGGGCATCCTTTTCCTGGGCCCGGTGGTGGTTAGCCTGCTTGAAGGCTGCGGTGCCCGGCTGCAGCGAAAAGTACCCCCGGCGCTGGCCTGGGGGGTGGCGGTGCCGCTCGGCGCGCAGCTTGG
The DNA here is from genome assembly GCF_052743955.1 of Thermodesulfitimonas sp. Taxonomy (NCBI): domain Bacteria; kingdom Bacillati; phylum Bacillota; class Clostridia; order Thermoanaerobacterales; family Thermoanaerobacteraceae; genus Thermodesulfitimonas; species Thermodesulfitimonas sp. The sequence continues at coordinate 18,686 of NZ_JBRAIN010000018.1, read as the reverse complement.
GACCCTGCCGCTGGTGACGCTATACTACGGTCTCGTATCACCCGTTGCGGTGCTGGCGAATATCTTGGCGGTGCCGTTGACAGGTTTAATCCTCCTCTTCGGCCTGCTGGCGGCCATCTTTGGCCTTTTCTACCTGCCTCTCGGGGAGATTATGGCGGCGCCCACCGGTCTGCTGCTCGATCTTTTTACCGGCCTCATCCGCTTTTTTGACCGCCTGCCCGGTGCCTTTTTTTACCTTCCCACGCTGCCCTGGGGGATCGTTCCTCTCTGGTACGGCTTTCTCTACCTTGCGGTTTTGCGCCTTTCCGGGCGCCCGGCGCGGGTGGTCGTCCCCGGCCGCTCTGGTCTCGGTCCTTTTCTGGCTCGCACCGTGGTTCTTGTTCTAGTGGTCGTGGCTTGGCTTGGCCTCTTTCGCTGGGTGGGCGGGATGACACCGGGGTTACGGGTAGACTTTTTGGACGTAGGGCAGGGCGACAGCGCTCTCGTGCGGACGCCGGGCGGGGGTGTAATCTTGATCGATGCGGGCGGCTGGCCGGGAGAGCTGGAAGGTAAGCGGCCCGATGGGGCCGGGATGCGCGTTGTCCGTTACCTCCGGCGGCAGGGAGTGCGCCACATTGATGTGTTGGTGCTGACCCACCCGCACGAAGACCACTGCGGCGGGGCGCGGGCGGTAGTGGAGCGCTTGCCGGTGCGGCTGGTGGTGGTACCGCCGCTGTCGCGCGGCATTGTGCCGCCCTACGACCGGCTCCTCGATGATCTTCGGGCGCGGGGTATCCATGTTTGCACCGCTAAAGGGGGCGACCGCATCCGGCTTGACCCGGCGGTGGAGGTTGCGGTGCTGGGGCCGCTCCCAGTCGGTAAAGCGCCGGCTGCGCCGACTTTGAATGATGCGTCCCTGGTCCTGCGCCTGCGCTATAAAGAGAGAAGCGTGCTTTTTGCCGCAGATGTAGAGCAGGAAGGGCAGGGGTGCCTCCTGCGTTCGGGCGTACGGCTCCAAAGTGACGTCCTGAAAGTCCCCCACCACGGTTCTGCGCACTTCCTCCCGGCTTTTTACCAGGCGGTGCACCCGGAGGTGGCGGTCATTTCGGTAGGGACGCCGAACCGTTTCGGCCAGCCGGCACCGGAGGTGCTGGCGGCGCTCCGGCGTGTCGGGGCGCGGCTCTACCGGACCGACCAGGACGGAGCCGTTTTTCTCCGGACGGACGGGCACAACTTAACGGTGCACCCTGCTCGCCGCTTCCTGCGCCGCGCTGCTTGAGGGGAGAGCAGACACGTATTTTCCCCTGGCCCTCCGGTTTGTCGAAAAGAAAACTTTTCCGCAAGAAAATGTCTTTGTCATGGTTGATTTGTTACTGGATATGTAGTAAAATACTGGAAAATGTTTTAATAGGGGTGATAGGTCGGCGTAGCAGGGATTACAGGGAAGAAGTGAAAACTTGTTAGTACCGGAAGGGGGAGAGCCATGAGCAGATTGAACCGACGGGATTTCCTAAAGCTTTTGGGTTTAGGAACGGCCGGGATCGCCGGTTTTTCTGCCGTAAGTGCAAGCCGGTGAATTGCCAGCTCCTGTGCCGGGATCCTACAGGCTTAAACGGGCCAAAGAAACCGTTTCGGTTTGCTCGTACCGCGGCTGTGGCTGTGGCTTGGTCGTTTATAGTGAGGGCGACCGCGTCGTCTATATTGAGGGGGATCCCGATCACCCTATCAATGAAGGCCACATGTGCCCGAAAGAGATCGCGCTTTCCGACGCGAATACGATCGTGGACCAGAATAAGCGCCGGGTGCCCAACCCGCGGCGGGTGACCAAGGTCCTATACCGGCGTCCCGGTGCTACCAAGTGGGAGGTCAAAGACTAGGACTGGGCTTTAAAGGAAATTGCGAAGCGGGTCAAGGCAACGCGCGACGCGACCTTCGAAGAAAAGGATGCTAACGGCGTTACGGTTAACCGGACCCCAGTGATCGCTCACTTAGGAAGCGCTTCCCTCGAGAACGAAGAGAATTACGTCATCCATAAACTTCTCCGGAGCTTAGGCATTATTAATATCGACCATCACGCCCGCCTCTGACACTCCTCTACCGTGGCCGGTCTGGCCAACACGTTCGGCAGAGGAGTAATGACCAACCACTTCGTCGACTACAAGAATTCGGATGTTGTTTTAATGATTCAGTTCGAATTCGGCGGCGTGCCATCCCCGGGCAATGAGCTGGATCCTGCGTGGCCGAGAGGCCCGCGGCACACCAAGCTAATTGTGGTGGACCCCCGCTTTACCAGGAGCGCGGCGCTGGCCGATATCTACGCTCCCATCCGACCCGGAACTGACAGCGCTTTTCTCTTGGGGATGATCAACTACGCCCTCGAAAATAATCTCTACCACCATGACTGGAAGGCAAGGAGGTGTAGCGCGTGGCGCAGGAACTTTACGCACGCCCGGCGCTAGCGGGCGAAGCGGTACTTCCCGCTCTGATAGAGGACGGGGGAAGTCCCGGCCAAGGCCTGCACGGCGGCAGCGTTCTCGTAACGGCCGCGGTCGTCGCCCCACCCCGCCAGCAACCGCGGCCCGAGCGGGGTGCCAGCGTCTAGGAGGCTGGCGAAAATCAGACTGTCGGGGTGGGACTTAAAAAGGCGGGTGATCCCCTCGTCGTAGGCCTTGATCCCCGCGAGCACCGGTTCCAGCTGGGCGATGGTGGTCAGGAGGAAGTAGCTTTTGGCCTGTGTTGTAGCCCGGCTGGCCTCCAGTTGGGGCGCGTGCAGTTTCTCGTAAATGCGGCTTGACGCGGTGAAGTTCGGTCGCGGGTGGCGGTGCGCCTTTAAGAAGGCGGCCAGTTCCGGCACGGAAGCGGAGCGCCCCGCTTGCAGAGTGGGGTAGGTTTTCGAGAAGTCCAGGGCCACAGGAAGGGTGATGCGCGAGAAAAGCTCAAGGGCTACCGGGTAGTACTCCTTCAGGCAGGCGATGAGCCGGCCAGGTCGGGCGGGTGGCGTCCTCCAGGAGCGTGTCCTGGTCCCGGCAGAGCATTTTAAGCTTTTGAACGTGCTCGGAGTCCGGGTTGAGACGCCGCAGCCGGTGGAAATCGCTCCGCCCGATATCAGCTAACAGCCGGGCATCGATGGCGTCGGGTATGGGGAACCCGGAAGCGGGCAAGTTCTGCGCCGTCCTGGCTGACGATGCAGATTTCGTGTTCTTTGTCTGCCCAGTCAATACCAACAAAGATCATTGGGTAACCGCCTCCTTGAAAACTTAATAGGGTTTGACGCAGGCAAGCGGTGAGCGCAAATCTTTCGCAGCGCTCGAAGCGCACCCCTCTATGAACTGCGGTTTGCCTGCAAATTTTGCCGGGAAAGGCAAATCTTCTTCAAGCAGTCGAACTGCCAGGAGGGAGTGGCCTTTTCCCGGAGCTATTACCTACGTTTTGGATTTTACCAACCCAGGCTGATTCTCCTGCTAACCTTAAGGCCTCGGGTTGAGTTTAACAGATAAGGGGGGTTCTCGGTAATGAAGAAATACGCTATACTGATGTTAGTGCTGACCCTTTTACTTGCCGGGTTGGCGAGTCTGGGGCCGACGCCTGTTCAGGCTTACCCGACCATGGGTGGCAACTGTGCCCTCTGTCACCCTGGTGGAGCACCGGGAGGCAGCAAGACGGCACCGCAGAAAAAGACCAAGCCTCCTACCAAAACCGGGGTAACGCCTCACAAACAGGCTGGAGCACCGCAGAAGCAGGTCGCCCAGACTAAGCAGGTGGTAGGCGCGGCCCTTTCTTGCAAGCAGTGTCACCCCCGGGCTACAACGCCTGTTGCGGGGATGAAGTGTGAAGCCTGTCATGAGGGCGGCGCGGCCCATATGAAAGCACCTACAAAGGTGAAAACCAAAATCGGTCGTCGGCCAGTGAACGTTATGCTGGCCTACGAGGTTAATGTGGGTTCTGGCAGGCATATCGGGCTGACCAAGCAGGGCGCTGAAGTTTGTGCCGCCTGCCACGCGCACGCGCATAGTAACGACTAAAAGAGGGGGCTGGTTTGTGGTTAAAGAACGGCAAAGGGTTGATTACCTACGTATTTCCGTGACCGACCGCTGTAACCTTCGCTGCCGTTACTGCTTACCTGCTGAGGGAGTACCTGTGGTTCCGCATGCAGAGGTCTTGCGGCACGAGGAGATTACGGCCATAGTTCAGGCGGCGGCTGCGGTGGGGATTAAAAAAGTGCGGCTTACGGGAGGGGAACCGCTCGTCCGCGGGGGAATTGTGGAACTCGTGGCGATGCTGGCAGCGGTTCCCGGAATTGACGATGTGGCGCTGACGACGAACGGTATCCTTTTCTCGGAGATGGCCGCGGCACTTAAAAGAGCGGGCTTGCGGCGGGTCAACATTAGCCTCGACACTTTACGGCCGGAACGTTACGCCTGGATCACGCGGGGCGGGAATTTGCAAAGGGTTTTAACGGCTGTGGAAACGGCTCTCGCGCTCGGGCTGCACCCGGTCAAGCTTAACGTGGTGGTACTGAAGGGTTTCAACGATGACGAAATCACGGATATGGCCCGGCTTTCCGTGGAGCGGCCGCTACACGTCCGGTTCATCGAGCTGATGCCTTTTGGCCCGGCGGGCGCGCTGCAGAACAAATGGTTTTTACCGACGCAGGAGGTCCGGGCGCGCCTTGAGGCGCGCTTCGGTCCTTTTATTACCATCCGCAAACTGGCCGGCTGCGGCCCTGCCCGTTATTACCGAATACCGGGTGCGGCCGGCACCATCGGCTTTATCAACGGGGTTACCGGTCATTTCTGCTCCCGCTGTAACCGCCTGCGCCTGACCGCTACGGGAGAGCTCCGGACCTGCCTTTTTGGGGGGCCGGGGGTTAATCTCAAGGGGCCGCTGCGGGCTGGTGCTGATCGAGCAGGGATCGGGGCGCTGATCCGCGAGGCAATTGAAAAGAAAGCTGGAGCCAGGGCTAAAACCGCGCGACTTGGCGTGATGGCTCGTCTCGGCGGGTGAGGTGTAAAACGGGGCGGCGCTGCTCTTTTTGCCCCTGGAAGGGGCTTTCTTGCGGCGGCTCTATCTTGATTTTTAATATGTTTCGCCTTAGAATTAAGTATGGATTAAATTTTGAACATAAGTTATAAATCCCCTGGCACCGGAAACGGGAGGGGGGCCTATCTTTTCTACGGAGGGAACCTGAATGGCTAACGTGGTAGCCGAAATCGCAGTGATCCCTCTCGGGACGGGCTCGCCAAGCGTCAGCCGCTACGTGGCGGAGTGTGTGCGGCTGCTTGCGGCGAGCGGGCTCAAGTACGAAGTGACGGCGATGGGGACCATCGTCGAGGGTGAGCTCGAGAAGGTGCTAACTGTGGCCCGGCAGATGCACGAGGCGCCTTTCGCCGCCGGGGTTGCCCGCGTAGTCACGACCATCAGGATTGACGAGCGGCGGGATAAGGCGCTTTCAATGCAGGGCAAAGTAGCGGCGGTAACCGGGCAACTAAAGAATTTTAGGGTTTAAGCGGAGGTGTTTTTTGCTTGGCCGGAGTGAAAGAAGAATGTGAAAAGGCTGGTAAGCAGTGCGGTGCGTGGGGCGAGCGGGAAACCTGTCCGGCAGGGGAAACTTTTGCGCCGGCCCATAAACTTTCTCAGGTACGCCACTTGGTAGCGATCATGAGCGGCAAAGGGGGGGTGGGGAAGTCCTCGGTGAGTGCGCTTCTATCCACAACCCTGTCCCGCCAGGGATGCCGGGTTGGTATCCTGGATGCGGACATTACCGGGCCGAGCATCCCCAAGCTTTTCGGGATCAAGGAGCGGGTGGACGGGAGCGAGTTTGGCGTTTATATTCCCAAGAGCCCTAAGCTCGGTATCTACGTGATGTCGGCGAACCTCTTTTTAGAACGGGAAGATGACCCGGTGATCTGGCGGGGGCCGATTATCAGCAACGTGATCAGGCAGTTCTGGACCGATGTAGCCTGGGGAAAACTTGACTACCTGATAGTCGACTTGCCGCCGGGAACAGGGGATGCGCCCCTCACCGTGATGCAGTCTTTGCCGCTTGACGGGGTAATCATTGTTTCTTCGCCCCAGGACCTGGCGGTGATGGTGGTCCGCAAGGCGATCAGGATGGTGGCGGAAATGAAGGTGCCTATCCTGGGCCTGGTGGAGAATATGACTTACGTTACCTGCGGGAAGTGCGGCCAGAAGATATTTGCTTTCGGCGAACCGCAAGGGGAAAAGGTAGCGGCGGAAACCGGCGTGCCGCTTTTGGCGACGCTGCCGGTAGACCCAGAGCTCAGCCGCCTCGGCGACGAGGGGCGGATAGAGGATTATGCCCCCACCGGACTTGAGGCACTGGCCAGCACTCTCGAGGAGCGGCTCAAATCCTCCTCTAAGACGGCCCGGCTTCTCTTCCAGCGGTAGGGAGCTATAAAAACGCAGCTCCCGCCGGAGTTTTGCACGCCGGCGGGAGTTTTCTTCTTTTTCGTTGTGCCTTAATACTCTGGGGGGAGTTCCTTGAGGGCGGCGAGGTTAAAAACGGGGCCGTCCCGGCAAACAAACTTGGCGCCGATGTTGCAACGGCCGCACTTGCCGATGCCGCACTTCATCCGCATCTCCAGGGTGGTGTAGATCTGTTCCTCTTTAAAGCCTAACTTTTCGAGCTCTTTTAGAGTAAACTTAATCATGATCGGTGGACCGCAGATGGCCACAAACTTGTTTTCGGGTGCGGGCTTGATCTCGGCGACGTAGGCCGGAACGAAGCCAACGTGCCCTGCCCAACCCTCTTCCGGCGCATCAATCGTTGTAAAGACACTCACCCCTGGTGCTTCGGGCCAGGTGCGGAAGACCTCTTCCTTATAACAGAGGTCGCCGTGCGAACGGGCGCCGTAAATGATTTCGATCTTGCCGTAGTCCTTCCGGTTTTCCGGGGCAATCATGAAATTTACCAGGGGCCGGAGGGGGGCAAGACCTATCCCCCCGCCGATGACTAATAAATCGCTACCCCGCATTGCCTCTACGGGAAAGCTATTGCCGTAAGGGCCGCGGACGCCGATCTTGGCGCCCGGCTCCAGTTGGTGGATGGCGGTGGTTACTTTTCCCGCCCGCCGGACGCTGAACTCGATCCAGTCCCGGGAAGTGGGTGAAGAAGCGAGGCAGAACATCGCCTCACCTACCCCGAAGACGGAAACCATTGCCGTCTGGCCCGGCCTGTGGTGCCATGCCGCCATTGCGTCGGGATCGTCGAGTACCACCCGGAAGGTTTTGACGTCTCCGGTTTCCTGGATGATATCGATGATGGTTGCCGGTTGCGGCAGAAGCGGATTAGCTACCTTCATGCCTGGAGCCCCCTCACTGTAGCAATGACCTCCCGGATGTCAATGTTGACAGGGCAGAGGGCGACGCACCGACCGCACCCCACGCAACCCTCGATCCCGTACCGGTCATGGTTATACTTAAGCTTGTGGAAAAACCGGTTCCGAAGGCGCTGGTGGAGCGCGTGCCGGGGGTTATGCCCGCTGGTGTGGAGCGTGTAATCCCGGAAAAGGCAAGCGTCCCAGCATCTAAGCCGCTTCCCCGTGTTCCCCCGGTTCTCGTCGGTGATGTCGAAGCAATGACAAGTAGGGCAAACGTAGGTGCAGATGCCGCATCCCAAACACCGCCGGCTGAGTTCCTCCCAGTACGGGTGGTTGAAGAGCGCTGCCATTTTGGCCGGAAGGTCTGTTACCGCTACCTGCACCGCAAATTCCGCCGTGAGCGCCTCCTCTTTGGCGCGCAGGGCCTCGTCAATCCCCGCTACCTTTTCCTCGTAAAACTCGGGGTCCTGGAGCACGATTTCTTCCCCTTTGGGGGTGAGCGCCTCAACAAGGTAAGCTGCCCCGATATCCGTTAGATGAATATCCGCTCCTGCTCCCTTGACGGGGGAGATGCCGTAAGCGGTGCAGAAGCATTCAGAGCAGGCCGTGTTACAGCTCATGCCGATAAGGAGCGTATTTTCGCGACGGGCGGCATAGTAACGGTCTGGGGGCTCCTGCAGGAATACCGCGTCAAGTACTTGGAAGCTTCGGAGGTCGCAGGGCCGAACCCCGAAAAGGACGGCGGGAGGCGCCAGGACGTTTTCCGTCAAGGTAAGATTATCCTTACCGGTAGTGTAACGGTAAATCTCTTCTGTCTGCGGGAAGAACCATTCTTTCGGCGGTATCACGCTTCTGGGCGCGTCGATAGCCACTTCGGTTGCCGCCTTCACCAGTCGGTAAAAAGTAAGGTTACCCTCCCTTACCGGTGCTACTAAGAGGGATTTTTGCATCAGCCGCTCGAGGAAGGAAAGGAGCCGCTCTTTTTTTAAAAATTTCAGGACCATCTCTCAGACTCCCGCTTTTTACTCGAATTCGTCCGGGTCGGCGAGCGAATAAACACACAGGGCCCCGCACGGGTCTTCTGCTGTTTCGCCGAAGAGGGAGGCGATCTCCGTAGCGAGCTTCCGGTTGAGAAGCATCAGAGGGATGCCAACCGGGCAGACCCGCTCGCATTCGGCACAGCCAGCGCACCGACCGGCGACGTGAAAAGCCCGGACCAGGTGGTAATGGTAGTTATCCGGCAGGCTCTTAGCCTTGCTGATCCAGGTTGCTCCTTGCTGCCACCCGGGTACCGCTTGCTCAAAGGTGCACTCGGTGCAGCTGCAGGCGGGGCAAACCTCCCGGCAAGCGTAACACCGCAGGCACCGGCCGAAAACCTTCTCCCAGAAGGCTGCTCTCTCAGCAGCCGGGAGCGCCTCAATTGCTCTGATTTCTTTTAACGGGTCATATTCGGGATCGGCTACCGGCGGGGCCTCCTTTCCCACCATCACGTCGACGCCGGCAGGGTTGTTCCTGGTGCAGCCGAGGCATTTTTCCGCTAGGTATTTCTTTTTTTCAAGGGTTCGTTCTCCCCCCTGGATGCGGAGCACAAAACTAGAACCCCAGTCCTCTACCGCTTCAATCCGGGGGTTCGGGCCCAGTTCCGCCAGCACCCTTTCGCGGGCGAGCATGCCGCCGCAGGGAATCCCTACAAGCGTGATGCGGGCGCGATCGAGGTGGCGTTCGGCAACGAGACGGTCTACGGCAGCGTGGTCGCACCCCTTAACAACTACGGCCACCTTTTTATCTGCGTGCCGGACAAGGTACTTCACTAGGTTAGGGACACAAAAGGGATTAAAAACGAGGCCGGTTATCTCTTCCGGCTTCGTAACGAAGAAGGGGCGCGCACAGGCCGGCCGCGTGCCTGCGGCGTACCCGATGAAAAGCTCAACGCCTTCATTTAAGAGCCGTGCTGCTTCCCTGCGGAGGGATTCGGTTATTTCCTTCATTTTTCTTCCCTCATTACCCGGTTGGGACCGAGGTCCTCTAGTTCTTCAACCATTTCCTTGATTGTTTCGGCGAAACGGCCCCCTTCGGCCGCCGAAACCCAGCGCACCTTGAGCCTTTCCGGCGCAAAACCGGCGAACTCGAGCAGCCGCTTGAAGAGCATAAGCCGCCGCCGCGTGAAGTAGTTACCGGTGACGTAGTGGCAGTCACCCGGGTGACACCCGGCTACCAAAACGCCGTCGGCGCCGCGCTGAAAAGCCCGCAAGATAAACTGCGGGTTAACCCGGCTGGAGCAAGGGACCCTGATAATGCGGACGTTGGCCGGGTACTTCAACCTGCTAACACCGGCCAGATCGGCGCCGGCATAGCTGCACCAGTTGCAGAGAAAGGCAACAATCTTCGGCTGCCAGGTGCTGTTTTCCCTTTCTGTGGCACCATTTTTATTTATAGACAAAGGGCGTCAACCTCCGCAAGTAGTTGATCGTTGGTAAATCCTTTGAGGTCTATTGCTCCGGCCCGGCAGGTAACCGTACAAGCGCCACATCCCTGACAGAGCCCCTCGTTAACCCGGGCCACGACTCGTTCCCGCGGGGGCTGGCCGGGAAGGTGCTCCGTGATAACCGCTTCTTGGATCGCGCGGTAGGGGCAGACCTTTTGGCAGGCCAGACAGCCGGTGCAGAGCGTCTCGTTTACGCGGGAGACCATCGGGTTGGTTTCCAGTTCATCCTTAAAGAGCAGGGCACAAACCTTCGCTGCTGCGCCGCTTGCTTGGGCGACGGTATCCGGAATGTCCTTCGGCCCTTGACAAGCGCCGGCTAAAAAGACGCCGCCGGTGTGTGTCTCCACCGGGCGTAGTTTCGGGTGGGCCTCCTGGAAGAAGCCGTCTTTATCTACGGGGATACCGATCATGCGGGCGAGGTCGTGGGCGCCTTCGGCCGGCGTGACCCCGGTGGCGAGGACTACCATGTCTGCCGCAATCTCGACCTGCTCCCCTAAAAGGGTGTCGGCACCCTTAACGATAAGCTTCGAACCTTCTTGATAAATTTTTGAAACGCGGCCCCGGATATAGACCGCACCTTCTTCCATCACCCGGCGGTAAAACTCTTCGTAGCCTTTGCCGAAAGTGCGAACGTCGATGTAAAAAACGTAGACCCGCGCCCCCGGTATTTTTTCTAATACCTGATGGGCGTGTTTGGCGGTGTACATACAGCAGATGCGCGAGCAGTAGGCCTTGCCCTTAGCCTCGTCCCGGGAGCCTACGCACTGGATAAAAACGACCGTTTTCGGTTCTTTTCCGTCAGAGGGCCGCTGGATCTTCCCCCCGGTGGGGCCGGCGGCGTTCACCAGCCGCTCGAAGGCCATACCGCTGATGACGTCCGGGTAGCGCCCGTAGCCGTACTCGCCGTAAACCTTTTCCCAGGGGAAGAGGCCGTAACCGGTGGCCACCACGACGGCGCCAACCTCTACTTCGATAATCTCGTCCTGCTGGTTGTAGTCCACCGCTTTAGCCGGGCAAACCTTAGCGCAGATACCACATTTGCCTTTAGTCAACTGCCGGCAGTGGGCGGCGTCGATCACCGGTTTATTTGGTACCGCTTGCGGGAAGGGAATATAGATTGCTGACCGCTCCCCCAGCCCCAGGTTAAACTCGTCCCGGACGCTCACCGGGCACCTGGCCCAACAGGTGCCGCAGCCCGTGCACTTGCTATGGTCCACGTATTTTGCCTTCTGGCGAATACGCACTTTAAAGTTGCCGATATAACCGCTTACTTCCTCTACCTGCGCGTAGGTGTAGAGCTTCACCCTGGGGTGCTGGGCTACCGCTACCATCTTGGGGGTATTAATACAGGCTGAGCAATCCAGGGTGGGGAAGGTTTTATCGAGTTTTACCATGTTGCCGCCGATGGTGGGTTCCCTTTCGACCAGCACCACCTCAAATCCAGCATCGGCAACGTCCAAAGCCGCCTGGATGCCCGCGATGCCGCCGCCGATGACCAGGCACCGTTTGGTGACCGGGATGCGGCCGGGCGAGAGGGGCGCAAGGCGCGCGGCCTTAGCCACAGCCCGCCGCACGATATCGACCGCTTTCCGTTGGGCCGCTTCTTGCTCGTGGGGGTGGACCCAGGAGCAATGCTCCCGAAGATTGGCCATTTCGAGAAAATAGGGGTTAAGACCGGCCCGTTTGAGCACCTGCCGAAAGGTCTCTTCGTGTAGCCGGGGGGAGCAAGAAGCAACTACTACGCGGTTGAGCCGGTGCTCTTTAATTGCTTCGATAATAAGGTTCTGGCCGGGGTCGGAACACATGTACTTATAATCGGTGCTAAAAACGACCCCGGGGAAAGAAGCTGCCTCCTTCGCTATCGCCGGACAGTCGAGTACCCCACCAATATTTGAACCACACCAGCAGACAAAAACGCCGATTCGCGGCATAAAGCCTCCCTTTCTCTCGTCCGTCAAGCGCCGAGCGCCTTCAGCGCCCGCTGCGGATCCACGAAGTGGCCTTCGAAGCCGAGATCGCGGGGATTAAGCCCCATTGCCAGGCCCAGGAGTTGTGGGAAATAAAAGATGGGCAGCGCGAAATTGGTGCCAAAAAGCTGGTTAACTTGCGCCTGCCGGAGGTCGAGGTTGCTCTGGCAGAGCGGGCAGGCGCAGGCAATCGCCTGGGCGCCGGCGTTTACTGCGTTCCGTAAGATGCGGAGGATCATTCCGAGCGCCACTTCCCGGGCCCCGAAAATAAGCGAGGCACCGCAGCACTCGTTTTTGTAACCCCAATCCACCGTTTCGGCTTTAGTTACCTCGATGATCTTGTCCATCAGCTGTGGGTTTTCGGGGTCGTCGCAGGCGATCCGGGGTGGTCGGACTAACAGGCACCCGTAATAACAGGCCACGCGCAATCCCTTGAGGGGGGTTACCACTTGAGCAGCCAGCGATTCAAGGCCCACCCCGGCGATCGTTTCGAGAAGGGAATAGACCCGTACCATCCCCCGGTAGGGTCGTCCTAGCGCTTCGGTCACCCGCCGGGATAGGTCCTCACTCCGTGCAAGCTCTTCGTGCGCCACCCGGAGACGCTGGTAGCAAGCAGCACACGGGACCGTAACGTCCAGCCCCATTTCCTCCGCGAGCAGAAGGTTTCGTGCCGGCAACGCCACGGCCAGAAAAGGGTCGGTGCTGTGGGCGGCGGTTGCGCCGCAGCAGTTCCAGTCAGGCAGGTCCACCAACTGGATGCCGAGGTAGCGCGCGACCAGGCGGGCCGAAAGATCGTATTCTTTAGCGCTCTTTTCTAAGGAGCATCCCGGGTAGTACCCGATCCTCATTTTACCCTTTCTCCCGTTCGCTGAAAATTCGGGTGACTTCCTGGATTTTCTTGATCTTTACGGGCGTGAGGCTTAGCTTGCCATGCCGGAACATGAACCGACCAAGCGCTGCGTCCCTTAAGGGGGCTTTCGTGCGGAGGTTGAAGGAAAGGGCAACCCCCGTTTCAAAAACCCTTCCGTTTCGCTTGACCGACTGGAGGAAAAGTTCGTTAAAAAGAACCACCCTTCTGCCCTGCGCGGTTTTCCCTTCCCGCCGGGCGATAACCCGGAGGCTGTCCATTACCTGGGCGATATCAATGTTGCAGGGGCAGCGGGTGGTGCAGGTGAAGCATCCAGAGCAGACCCAAATCGCGCGTGCGCTCAAGACCTTCTCCTTCTGTCCTAACTGGAGCAACCGGATGACCTGGTTAGGCTTGTAGTCCATGGCAAAGGCCGCAGGACACCCCGCAGTACACTTGCCGCACTGGTAACAGTGGAAAAGCGTTTTCTGACCGCTTGCCCGGACTACCGCCGCACAAAAACTGGGGTCGGTAGCGTCTGTTTTTTCGAGGAACACGGCCAAGACTCCCTCTGGAAAAAGTTTAAAGCGTTCCTGCGCCTGTTTAATTTTTAACTCCGCGGCGTGGACGCCGTTATTAGTTGTTCGTTAAAAAAGCAAAAAAATCCTCCTTGACGGTAAAAATAAAACCTTGAACGGTACGCGCAAGGCATTTAACCCCCAAAATTTTCGTGCCTTCAACAGGCAAAACGGGTAAGTAATGCCCGTAAAAATTTCGGTAATCTGATGAAGAAAACACGCACCTTTCTTCCCCCTTCGGTTTTATTGCCTCCACCGTTATTTTATTCGGGCTTACGCAGGAAAGATAACGGAAAATCATACCAGCCTGCTACCCGCGGCTGACGCTAGTATGGTTCTTAAAGCGGATTCGGAGCCAGGCGCTCGCTTCGGCGAGCGACATGGCCATCACGGGTACGGGTGGCAGGGAGCGGAGAAAGGAAGTGCCGTAGCTTTTAGCGAGTAGCCGGCGGTCGAGCACTACCACTACTCCTTCGTCCTGCTGGGAACGTATCAGGCGCCCGAAGCCCTGCTTGAAGCGCAAAACGGCGTAGGGAAGACAGAGCGCTTGGAAGTCATCCTGTCCTTGCGCCGCCAAGAGGGCGCGCCGGGCTGCCAGGACCGGCGCTTCGTAGGGCGGAAAGGGCAGCTTGACGATAACCACCAGTCGCAAGATACCGCCGGGAAGGTCCACACCCTCCCAGAAACTTGCCGTGCCGCAGAGAACGGCGCGCGGCATTTCCCGAAACTCTTCGGTGAGCCGGGCGCGCCCCCCGTCGATCCCCTGGGCGAGAACGACGATCTCTTCAGGCTCTAGACGGGCCTTAAGGCGCGCGGCTACTTCACGTAATATCCGGTTGGCGGTAAAAAGAACCAGCGTGCGACCGGCCACTGCGCTGGCCAGCTCAGACAGGGCTGTCGCTACTGCTCCCAGGTAGTCTTCGGTAGCCACTTCTTGCCATAGCGGCAGGTTCCGAACGATACAGAGGGCCGCTTTTTTTTGGTAGGCAAAGGGAGAGTCGATTTGCAGAAAACGAAGCCTTTCGGGTGGCACCCGGTCAAGTCCTACGCGCTGCAGGTAATGATCAAAACGCCTTTCTACGGTTAGTGTAGCTGAGGTAAGAACGATGCCCCGGGGGTGGGTAAAGAGGGCCTGGTGCAGCGTTGCCGCCACCGATACAGGGGCAGCCTTGAGCCAAGCCCGGTGCGTGCCGTTAATGTAGCTACCTTCCACCCAGGCGACTTGGTCTGCGGATGTGCTGGTAACGATTTCCGTTAGGGTATCAAATAGGTTCTGCCCCTCCTGGAGGAGAAGCCCGAATTCTTCCCCCCAGCCTACCTCCCAGTCGGCTGTTTCCCGCAGGAGCTCCCGGCAAAGAGTAAGCAAATCGTTCAACGCGGCGCTCATTTTTTGGTACCAGACGTTGGCTTCCGTGTCGAGGATAAGGTGATGGCTACTAGTATTAAGCAGTCTGGCCGGTGGTCCACCACCTGGTCCCGGGGAGTTCTCTCGCCCTACCATCTCTCCCAATAGCAGGAAAAGATTTGCGGCTGCGTCTTGCAGTGCCTCTGCCGTCGTCTTTATTCTGCCGGCCATTCTTTCCCCCGCCGGGAGGAGGAAAAGGGCTTTGCCGGCGCGCCGGAGAAGCATCTCGAGGCGGGCCAGCCATTCATCAACGGCGTACTGGGAAATACTCCGGGTGAGACATTCAGTAGCTACGTCTTCGAGGTGGTGGGCTTCGTCAATGACCAGCGGGCCGTACTCGGGAAGGACCGTTTGGCCGCCGAAAGCATCCGTTAAGAGGAGGGCGTGGTTGGTAATGAGCACCATTGCCTGTTCCGCCTGCCGGCGGGCCCGGTTGACAAAGCACTGTACCGCCCACGGGCAGCGCCTGCCAAAGCAGCCTTCGGCCGTGGCGTTTATCCGCGGCAGCGCTTCTTTTTCCGTTTCGAAGATGCTGAGTTCGCCGAAGTCGCCCGTAGTGGTCGCCGTAAGCCAGACGAGTACCCGGGCGTAGAAGCGAGCCGCGTCGGGGGAAAGTGCGTGCTCTCCCAGAACCTGCTCCCAGCGCCGGCGACAGAGGTAGTGCTGACGGCCTTTGACCAGGGCTACCGGGAAGCTTACGCCGAGGGCCTGCTGAACCACGGGGATATCTTTGCGGTGCAACTGCTCTTGAAGGTTGACGGTGTGGGTCGAGATGAGGGCGCGCCGGCCGCTTGCGAGAGCCGCACGGGTTGCCGGGATAAGGTAAGCAAGCGACTTTCCAGTTCCGGTTCCTGCTTCCGCGAGGAGGTAGAAACCTTCGTCGAAGGCTTCACTTACGGCCGTCGCCATCTCTTTCTGCTGGGGCCGCTCTTCGTAGCCGGGGAAGACGGCAGCAAGCCTACCGCCGGTTCCGAAGATATCAGCATCAGATGTTATTTCCGGGAGTGATACGCTACTTCCGGTATCTTCCAGGGGTGGTGGGACGTAGGCTGCGGGGTAACGTCTAGTAAGACTTCCTTCCCGTAGCGCCTTCTTAAAGAAAGCGGTCCAGGCAGAACCAGCCTGCTCCAAAAAGAAGATCAGGTGCGGCAAAATGGAACGGGGAAGTTCGGATATTTTTTGAGTAAGCGCCAGAAAGATTTGCGCCGTGGTTTCGGCGTCGGGTAGGGCGCGGTGGTGCGTCGGGTACTCTACCGCCAAAGCGGCGGCGACCCTTTGCAGGCTAAAAGCCGGAAGCTGCGGCAGGAGAAGGCGCGCTAACTCGCAGGTGTCAAGACGGTGCGCGAGCGGCTGGCCGAGGTAGCGCTCCAGAAAAGCGGCGTCAAAGTCGACGCAGTGCCCTACTACGGGCAAATCGCCGATAAAGGCCGCTACTGACGGGGCGATTTCACACCACGGAGGGGCCTCCCGGAGCGCTGCCTCGTCAATCCCGGTAAGGCGCTTTACCCGAAGGGAGATGGGACCTTCGGGCCGCACTAAAGACGAAAACCGCGCGGTGATGGTGCCGTTTTCGATGCGGCAGAGGCCCACCTCGACAATTTCGTCCCGGGTTCGGTCCAAACCCGTAGTTTCTACATCCAGAGCAACATAAAGCACGCGCAGAACCTCTGCTTTGATTCCCGCATTTTGAGACGTATAGACTAAGTTGGGTTCTCTCCCTCGCGCGGCTGGCTCTTCTTCTCTCGCTCAGCTTCCAACCGCGAAACGCGTTGGGTTAGCTTGAGGTTCTGGTGGGAGAGTTCGCGTAACCGCAGGGTATGGCGGAGTTCACGCACCACGCCGAGGATGAAGACGATGATGGCGCCGCCGGCCGCTGCGCCGAGAACCACTAACGCCAGAGAGATTCCCTTAAATTCCCAGAAGAGAAACCGGATGTCAACCTTGGTGGCGTTTTGCACCGCAAAAGCGGCGACGAGGAGCGCGAAAATGAGGCCGACGATTATGTAGAATTGCATCTTGTTCACCCCCTAAGAAAACAGAGCCACTCGCGCGCTACGTTTACTCAAAGCCTGCCGGTCCCGGTTGCCGGTTAAGCCGCTGAAGATTGAAAGAAAAAGGGCCTAAAGTCGGGCCCTTTTTCACACCAATTTACAGTCGCGCCGGTTTTTCGTTAATTATAACGCGGATGCGAACGAGCTTACCTTTGCGCCAGAGTAGGAGTTCGACCGCGGCGCCTACTTTTTGGTCCTTAATTGCCGCCACTAGGTCATCAGGAGTCCGAATCTTCCGGTTGGCGATCTCCAGGACCACGTCGCCGCGCGTGATGCCTGCCCGCTCTGCTGGACTCCCCGGAACCACGCCTACCACGAGCGCTCCTTCAGCTTTAGGCAGCTTAAGGTAATTAGCCCAGTTTTCATCTACCTGCTGGACTTGGACACCCAGCCAGGGCCGTACCACCTTTCCTTTTCTAATTAATTCGCTAAGCACTCCTTTTACCGTATCGGAGGGGATAGCGAAACCGATACCCTGGGCTTGGGCATTCACCGCGGTGTTGATACCGATCACCTCGCCCTTAAGATTTAAAAGCGGGCCGCCACTATTCCCGGGGTTAATCGAGGCGTCGGTCTGGAGGAGGTTTTTGTAATGGCGGTCTTCGATATCGATCGGACGCCCTTTTGCGCTGATCACCCCTACGGTAACCGTGTGGTCGAGGCCGTACGGGTTACCGATCGCGATTACCCACTCCCCAACGCGCGCTCGCTGCGCGTCGCCAAGCTTAAGATAGGGGAGCTTTCGCGGCGCGTTGATCTTCAGCACTGCCAGGTCAAGGTCGTAGTCCGCGCCGACCACGCGGGCCTGGAACGGCTCGCTAAAACCGCTAACGATTACCTTGATCTCGCTCGCGTTGTCGATCACGTGTTCGTTGGTGAGAATGTAACCATCATCCGAAATAAGGAACCCGGAACCGAGTCCCGGCCGGTATTCTTGTCCCTCCGGCATGATCCGGCCAAAGAAATCGCGGAAGAACGGGTCGTTGAAAAAAGGGTCCAGATGGGGGTTCCGAACCGGCGTGAGCGTATCGATCTTTACCACTGCCGGCCCGGTCTGTTCTACAATATTAGCGATAGTATCGGCGCCAAGGCCCAGAAGCTCTGGACCGGCTGCGGCAATAGTTCCCCCGCCACTGAACCCAGTTCCTTGGTGGAGGTCCTGGAAGAGGTAGCAGCCGCCCGCAAAGCAAATGCCCGCGATAAAAGCTAACAAGGCTACCGGGGCGAGCCAGCGTCTGAACATCTTTTCTCCCCCTTATAGGATTACTACCCTGACAGGTAAATTATAAAACCCTGGTGACCGCCAGACAAGCCTCTTCATGGCTGCTCATGCCGGTAATTTGGATAAAACCGGGAAAACTTAGCAATAATAGAACGTTGAAGGAATGAAATTGACAAAAGTAAGAATTGGGCTCTATTTTTGGAACTTGCTGCGGGCCCAGCAAGGCGGTAAAACGGCGGTACGGCGTGAATCACACCGGGAGGTAGAGCGGCTCCGCCAATTACGACAAATTTCCCTTACCGAGCCGTTAGCGGAGCGGACGCGCCCCCGTAACTTGACGGAAATCATTGGTCAGGAGGAGGCAATTAAGGCTCTACGGGCGGCGCTTTGCGGCCCTTACCCGCAACACGTGCTCCTCTACGGCCCGCCAGGGGTGGGGAAGACTGCCGCGGCGCGCCTTATCTTAGAGGAAGCAAAGCGAAGTGCCCATTCGCCTTTCGGGAAAAACGCGAACTTCGTAGAGATCGACGCGACAACCGCCCGCTTCGACGAGCGGGGGATCGCCGACCTCTTGATCGGTTTGGTACACGACCCGATTTACCAAGGGGCGGGCCCCCTCGGCGTGGCCGGGATACCCCAGCCGAAGCCGGGGGCGGTGACCCGGGCCCACGGGGATTCTTTTCCTCGACGAGATCGGGGAACTGCATCCCGTTCAGATGAATAAGCTGTTGAAGGTTCTTGAGGACCGGCGCGTACTCCTCGAGAGTGCTTACTACAATCCTGAAGACTCTAACGTTCCGGCGCACATTCAC
>NZ_JBRAIN010000017.1:0-21063 GCF_052743955.1 Thermodesulfitimonas sp. | reverse complement strand
GGGGAGGCTCAGCACCGTCTCCGAACCGGCCGCGTCTGTCAACGGGAGTACCAAAGCTACCAGGTCATCGCTGAGAACAACGACTTCGTCTATCTCCCGCAACCTCTTGCGTAAGCGCCTGCCTATTTCGGCCACGTCCCGTCCGCCCGCCTTTCTTTGGGCGAGAATCAGGGTAAACTTGGTGCCCCCTCTCCTGGCACGGTTGATTTCTTTGCGAAGAAGTTTTTTCAGGGTTTCGGATGGGGGGTCTTTTTCGCCCCGGCCAATCAGCCTGTCAACCCGCTGAAGGAGCTGTTCGGAGGTAAAAGGCTTGCAGAGGTACTCTACAGCCCCTGATTTTACAGCCTCCTCAACTGGAGACGCTTTCGCGTCGACCGTCAGGACCATCACGGGAATGTAACGGTAGCCCGGCATTTCCTTTATTTTCCGGATCGTGGTTAAACCGTCGATGCCGGGCAGGTGAATATCAACAATGAGGAGGTCAAACGGGTCGAGGCTTCTTCTTGCCTTGACGAGGGCTTCTTCGCCGCTGGTCGCCTCCGCTACCTCGTAGCCCTCAGCCTCTAATAGCCTTCTTACAAAAAACCTGACGATAGAAGAATCTTCCACTAAAAGGATAGCCTTCTTTCCGCACTTCAAGAAAAACCACCCTTCACCCCAAAACAAAAATAGCCACCACTTTTGCGCACTTCCCGCGTCCCGTTAGGAAGAACGAAGGGCAACCTCGCAATAACCTCCTCAAGTCAAGAAATACCCGGCACCGGCATGATTTAAAGCCATCTTACCGAGCGCGGTTTACCGCCGGAACTTCGCGCGCCATCCTTTGCTGCACCTCCGCCAGTAAAAAGGCGTAGATGAAGGCGTCGATATCCCCGTCGAGCACCGCCTGGACGTTCCCCTGTTCAACACCGGTTCGGTGGTCCTTCACCATGCTGTAGGGGTTCAACACGTAAGACCGGATTTGGCTACCCCAGGCGATTTCGCGTTGCTCGCCGCGCAGCTTTGCGAGTTGGGCTTCCTGCTCCTTTATCTTCAAGTCCAGCAGCTTTGCCTGCAAAATTTCCATCGCCGCCGCCTTATTCGCCGCCTGCGAACGCTCGCTCTGGCAAGTGACCGTGATGCCCGTCGGCAGGTGGGTAATCCGCACCGCCGACTCGGTCTTGTTGACGTGCTGGCCGCCGGCGCCGCTCGCCCGGAAGGTATCGACGCGAATATCCTCTGGCTTTATCACCACTGCTGCATCCTCCTCTAATATCGGTAGAACGTCGACCGAAGCAAAAGAGGTATGCCTACGGCCGCTCGCGTCGAAGGGCGAGATGCGCACCAGCCGGTGGACACCGCGTTCCGCCCGCAGGTAACCATAAGCATTGGGGCCGTTAACCTCGAAGGTAACGCTCTTCAACCCTGCCTCGTCCCCGGCCAAAGAATCGAGGAGGCGCACCTCAAATCCCCGCGCCTCCGCCCAGCGGGTGTACATCCGGAAGAGCATCGCCGCCCAATCCTGGGCGTCCGTGCCGCCGGCCCCGGCATGTAGCGTAACGATAGCACTGGCCGAATCGTAAGGCCCGGCGAGCAAGACCGCCATCTCAAGCGCGGTCAAGCTCTGCGCCAGCCGCCTCACGTCGCCCTCTATCTCGTTAAGCAACTCCTGATCCGCTTCCTCTTCGGCAAGGTCGAGCAGCACCGCAAGCTCTTCGCACTCGCTGCTCAGGCGCTCATAATCCGCAAGCGTATCCCGCAGCCTAGCCAGCTGTCGCGTCACCGCCTGCGCGCGCGCCGGGTTCTCCCAGAAAGCGGGCGCAGCCATCTCCTTCTCCAGTCGAGCAATCTCTTCCCGCTTCCTGGCTACGTCAAAGAGAACCTCCGATGGTGGCAAGTTTCTCCCGGATCAGTTCAAGCTCTCGTCTTAAATCAATAAACAATTACCCACCCCTCCTCAGATTAACCTAAGTTAAAAACGCGAACCGCTCTTAAGCACCTTCCAGCAAAAGCCCGCGGTTTCTTTCGTCACCCCGTCGCTATCCGGTAGATACCTGGCGGCCGCAGCACTTCTTGTACTTCTTGCCGCTGCCGCAGGGGCACGGGTTGTTCCGCCCCACCTTCTGCTCACGCCGCACCGTCCGGCCACCATTATCTTCGGACTGCCTGTTTTCCACCATCTGCCGCCGCTCCGGTGCTACCGCCACCCGTGCCCGGAAGAGGTAGCGGATAGCGTCCTCCTGAATGGAGGCCACCATATTCTGAAACATCTCGTAGCTCTCAAACTTGTACTCGATGAGTGGATCCCGCTGGCCATAAGCCCGGAGCCCGATCCCCTCGCGCAACTGTTCCATCGCGTCCAGATGGTCCATCCACTTTTCGTCCACCACGCGGAGCAGGATCCACCGCTCTATCTCCCGCATCGTTGCCGCACCAAGCTCTTTCTCCCGGGAGTCGTAGAAGGCCTCGGCCCGTTCTAAAAGCAGTGCCTTGATTTCGTCCCGTCGCCTCCCAGCCAGTTCCGCAGGGTCGATACCGTCGGGTAAGAAAACCTGCGCCGCGTAGTTCGCCAACGCGTTTAGGTCCCACTCCTCCTGGTGGACTCCTTCCGGGCAATAGGTGGCCACTGCCCGGGCAATAACCTCTTCAATCATTTTAATGATAATTTCCCGCAGGTTCTCCTCCATCAGCACCTGACGTCGCTGCCCGTAAATAACCTCTCGCTGCTGGTTCATCACGTCGTCGTACTCAAGCACCTGCTTCCGGATAGAGAAATTACG
This sequence comes from Thermodesulfitimonas sp., assembly GCF_052743955.1. NCBI lineage: Bacteria > Bacillati > Bacillota > Clostridia > Thermoanaerobacterales > Thermoanaerobacteraceae > Thermodesulfitimonas > Thermodesulfitimonas sp. The sequence goes on along the minus strand of NZ_JBRAIN010000017.1, from coordinate 18,304 downwards.
GTTTTCTACCCGCTTCTGTGCTGCTTCGAGCGAGCGGGTCACCAGTGCGTGCTGGATCGGAACGTTTTCCTCTACGCCCAATTTTGTCGCGAGGTTCGCGATGGTTTCGCCGCCGAAAAGGCGCAATAGGTCGTCTTCGAGCGAGCAGAAAAACTGGGTGGAACCCGGGTCGCCCTGCCGGCCACAGCGCCCACGGAGCTGGTTGTCAATCCGCCGGCTCTCGTGCCGTTCGGTGCCGATGATGTGGAGCCCGCCAAGGGCCACTACTTTTTCCCGCTCGGCCTCCGTGATTTTGGTCTTCGCGGCCAAAATCTCCCGAAAAACCCGCCGCGCCTCCGCCACCTCAGGGCTGGAGGGCTCCCCGTACTCCGTCGCTTCAGCAATCACCGCCGGTGAATAGCCCAATCGGCGCATCTCTTCCTTCGCCATAAAAACAGGGTTGCCGCCCAGCAGAATATCCGTTCCCCGGCCAGCCATGTTGGTAGCAATCGTTACCGCCCCAAGTCGTCCGGCTTGAGCGATAATTTCGGCCTCTTTCTCGTGGTGCTTTGCGTTCAGGACGTTGTGGGGGATGCCCCGCTTTTTCAGCATCTCGCTGATAAGCTCCGACTTTTCGATCGAGATCGTGCCCACCAGCACCGGTTGCCCGGTAGCGTGGCGCCGGGCGATCTCCTCCACCACCGCCGCAAATTTGGCCCGCTCCGTTTTGAAGACCATGTCCGGCAGGTCTTGCCGGATCGTCGGCTTATGGGTGGGGATGACCACCACGTCGATCCCGTAAATCTTCCGGAACTCCTCCTCCTCGGTGGCCGCGGTGCCCGTCATCCCGGCCAGTTTTTTGTACATCCGGAAGTAGTTCTGAAAGGTGATCGTCGCCAGCGTCTGCGACTCGCGCTCGATTTTGACGCCTTCCTTCGCCTCGATTGCCTGGTGAAGTCCGTCGCTGTACCGACGGCCGAACATGAGGCGCCCGGTAAACTCGTCAACAATGATCACCTGGCCGTCCTTTACCACGTAGTCCCGGTCGCGCTTCATGAGGGCGTGGGCTTTGAGCGCCTGCCGGAAGTGGTGCATCAGCTCAATGTTTTTCTCGTCGCAGAGGTTATCGACCTTCAGCCACTTCTCTATCTTGGCAACGCCCGCTTCCGTCGGCGAAACCGTATGCGCCTTTTCGTCCACCACGTAGTCCTTACCGGCCTCCAGGCGCGGCACGAGGCGCGCAAAGGTATAGTAAAGGTCCGTCGGCTTTGTCGAAGCCCCCGAAATGATGAGCGGCGTCCGCGCTTCGTCGATAAGGATCGAGTCCACCTCGTCAACGATGGCGTAGTTGAGTTCCCGTTGCACCACTTCGTCGGGACTCAACGCCATGTTATCGCGGAGGTAATCGAAACCGAATTCGTTATTGGTGCCGTAAGTCACGTCGGCGTTGTAAGCCCTTTTCCGGGCGCTCCAGTCGAGGCCGTGGATAATAACCCCTACGCTCAGCCCCAGAAACCGGTAAATCGAGCCCATCCATTCCGCGTCCCGCCGGGCCAGGTAATCGTTAACGGTGACAATGTGGACACCCTTGCCGGTAAGCGCGTTGAGATAGGCGGGAAGGGTCGCCACCAGAGTCTTTCCTTCGCCGGTCTTCATCTCCGCGATGCGGCCCTGATGGAGCACAATACCGCCCATGAGCTGCACATCGAAGTGGCGCATGCCAAGCACCCGCCGTGCCGCCTCGCGGACAACGGCGAAAGCCTCAGGCAACAGGTCGTCCAAACTCTCGCCCCGCGCCAGGCGGTTTTTAAACTCGGCGGTCTTGGCGGCCAAGTCACCGTCAGGCAGCGCCTGAACCGCAGGCTCAAGCGCGTTAATCTCGGCAACCTTCCGCCGCAGCCTTTTGATCTCTTTAGCGTTATCGTCCAAAAGGTTAGATAATATCTTAATCAAGGTTTTTTCCCCCTCCGCATAAAATGAGGAACCTGTCGAATCCCGGTTCCTCAGCAAAGATGCCAGCAATGTCTTTTGTCTAAAAAATAATTTTAGCATGTCTGCGGCTTCCGTTCAACCGGTGCCGCGCTAAAGATCGTTCCTACATGAGGACGCTCAAGCGGCGGTTGATCGCGTCAAGCGTCGCCTTCACAATTGCTTCCGGCTCTTCCTCATCCACCACCGCACTCCCGGTAAGGAACTCCTCTCCCAGGGGCGAAAGCAGAGAAACCGCCACCAGGGCCACCTGCTTACCGGCCAGCGTGACCACCGTAAGGCCTTCCAGGATGAAGGAATAACCGCTCTCCGACTCGCTCTCAAGCGCACTGAGCATTGCCTGGGCGATGAGCCGGCGCCGGTTCCGGGCCGAGGCTGGCCCTACGGCCACGCCGCTCAGGATCTTGCCGCGGTTGGCAAGCTCTACCCGCACCTCTATCTTGTTACCCTTCGAGCTCATGTTAAGCCCCACAAAGCGCAGACGCTCACCCGAAGAGAGAGCGGGGCTTCACTTCCTTCTGCCGCCGGCTCCTGCAGGTGCGTGATAATAATGCTGGCGGGATCGACGTCCACCCCAAAATTTTTCCTCCGCCCCGCGACCACATCTGCGGTGATGCTGGCCGCGTTACGTTCCGCCCTCGCCAGAATCCGGATCTAGCTTATACTACCTTCGCCGTCCAGGACCACCCGGGCGGAAACCACGTCCGGGATGCCCCGTAACATTTCCTCGCACCGACTTAATTGCCCAGCGCCCAGTTTGCTCATGCTCAACCTCCTGGTTCGGTTAAACGCTAGTCTTCCGGCTCAATCAGACCGTAGTTGCCGTCCTTCCTCCGGTATAGGACACAGACAGCCTCCGTCTCTGCGTTCCGGAAGACAAAAAAATTATGTCCGAGCAAGTTCATTTGCATTATCGCTTCGTCTATATTCATCGGCTTAATCGCGAAGCGCTTTACGCGCACTACCTCATTCTTTTCCGTATCTTCTACCGGCTCTGGAGCAGCCACTTCTGCCGCCGGGACGTTTCCCACACGCGCCCGCCGGTTAAACCGGCTCTTATAGCGCTCGATCTGCTTCTCTAACTTCTCCACCACCAGGTCAACCGCCGCGTACATATCGTAGGTGGCTTCCTCGCCCCGGAGAATCATCCCGTTGACCGGAATCGTTACCTCTATCCGGTGATTCCCCCGTTCTACCGAAAGCGTAACCTGCGCCTCCGAAAGGCCGTTAAAAAACCGATCCAGCTTTGCAAGCCTCTTTTCAACGTAGCCCCGTAGTGCGTCCGTTACCTTGATGTTTTTCCCCCGCACGACCACCTGCATCGTTTCCCCTCTCCTTTCTGTACACCGACAGAGGTCCTTGGTATATTATTTCCTCTCTACCGAGTAAATTCCTGCCGCCCAGCCGGTTAACCCCCAACAAAAAAGACCCCGGTCGGCGGGCCGGGGTCTTCTCCCTCTCCAAATCTTACAGCTTTACCACGTTTGCCGCCTGCGGCCCCCGCGGACCATCGACGATTTCGAACTCAACCTCCTGACCTTCCTCCAGCGCCTTGAACCCCCGCTCCTGGATGGCAGAGTAATGCACAAAAACATCACCCCTACCGTCCATCCGCTCGATGAACCCGTAACCCTTCTCCTTGCTGAACCACTTGACTCGACCTCGCATTAAAACATCCTCCTGAAAAAATTTTCTCCCGCGGGATTGCCGCGTAAACCCATCCTATCATGCGGCGCCCCCCTTGTCAAGTTTTTCAGGCGGATATTTTCTTTGCCTGCATCCGGCGGGCTACCGCAGCGCATTACATATCCTACTCACCCCTTTACTACCTGCGTTGTAGGGGTCGGAAATCTCAGCGCGGCACTACGGGAAAACGAACTTCCGTCACCACTTCCGCCAGTAGCATCTCCGGAAAATCATCTGGATAAACCTCTTCCGCCGGCCCGGCCAGGCGGTAGCCGCAATTGTACACCACCTGAAAAAGAGCGGGCAACAGCCCGCCCACCGTAGCGTACCCGCCACGGCTTTCCGTAGCGACAACAACCCGGGCCGGCAGCTCTTTAACCGGCAGGTCATCCCCCCTCCTTGCCGGTAACCTCTCCCGCCACGGGAAGCTGAAGCTCCCACTCGCGAAAGGCCGGTGGCACTCCTTCGGGGTGGCTTCGGTAAACAAGTACCGGCGGGCCCACCACCGTTACGCCCTGCGCTTCAACCCGGGCGCAGAGCTCGTGAAAGGCGTCCGCCAGGCCGTCGTAAGCCCCCTGCCGGACCACGTACGCCACCCGGACGGGGGGCAATTCTTTAACTTCTGTAACCGGCCACATTTTTACCCCCACTTTCTTTTAAGTAACGACGTCCCTAAAAGGGAAACCGCTATGATTTTCGAGATAACCAGCGTTGATTTAGCGGTAAAAACCCTTATACTTAATATTATCGAGGAGGGAACAGAGATGCCCCGCAAAAAACTAATTTGGCTTCTTGCCGGCACTTGCGTCGCCATAGTCGTAGCGTTTACCTTCTTTTATCTCCCCAGCAACCAGAGCCACCCGAAGCGCCTCGCACCCCTGATGAAGACACCCGGAGCTCCAGCCCGCCCGGAATCCGCTGCAAAACATAATAGCCCCGCGCCGACACCAGTAAAGGTTGTCCTGTACTTTGCTGACAACCAGGCTATATATCTCCTCCCGGAAGAACGCCGCATCGTGCCGGGTAGCGAAACCCTTCCGAAAGCAGTTGTCCAGGCGCTGATTGCGGGGCCACGCTTACCTGGCCGAACCAGAACCATTCCGGAGGGGACCAAACTCCTGTCCCTTAAGGTAACCGGTGGGACCGCGATCGTTAACTTCTCCCGGGAGCTAAAAACAAAACACTGGGGCGGCTCGGCTGGCGAGCTGATGACCGTCTATTCAGTGGTCAACTCCTTGGCCCGGCTTCCGGGTATCTCCCGGGTTCAGTTTCTCCTTGAAGGGGAGAGGATCGAGAGCCTTACCGGCCACATGGACCTCACGCAGCCGCTCACACCCCGGTGGGACCTGGTAAAGCTCTAACTCGACCCGCTTAAATCTTTTAACGTTGAAGAACCTTAATCCCGCGGCCGGTGCAGCGGAAAGAGGATAACCTCCCGGATCGAGGCGGCGTTAGTCAGGAGCATCACCAGACGGTCGATGCCGATTCCCAATCCCCCCGCCGGCGGCATCCCGTACTCTAACGCCGTTACGTAGTCCGCGTCGAACATATGGGCTTCTTCGTCGCCAGCCCGTCGTTTTTCTATCTGCCTTAAAAACCGCTCCCGCTGGTCGAGCGGGTCGTTCAGCTCCGAAAAGGCATTCGCTATCTCCCGCCCGGCGATGAAGAGCTCAAACCGGTAGGTGAGGCGCGGGTCGTCTTCCTTCCTTTTCGCGAGGGGCGAGATATCCACCGGGTAATCGATGATGAAGGTGGGCTGGATAAGCTCTGGTTCCACGAACTCCTCAAAGACGGCGTTAACCGCCTCGCCCCAGAGGGCGTTTTCCGCAACCTCCACCCCTAACCGTCTGGCCGCCTCGCGCGCCGCCGCTGCGTCCAGCCCGCCGAAATCAACACCGCTTTTCTCCTTTACCGCGTCGAGAAAGGTGCGCCGGGGCCAGGGGGGTCTCAAGTTAATCACCGCCTCGCCGTACTTTATCTCTTCCGTCCCCAGGACCGCCCGCGCCACCGAACTGATCAGTTCTTCTGTGAGCGCCATCATATCGGTGTAATCGGCGTAGGCCTGGTAGAGCTCGAGCATGGTAAACTCCGGATTATGCCTGGTGGATAACCCTTCATTCCGGAAATTGCGGTTTATTTCGTAAACCTTCTCAAAGCCGCCCACCAAGAGGCGTTTAAGGTACAGCTCCGGGGCAATCCGCAGGTAAAGTTTCAGATCGAGGGCGTTGTGGTAAGTGATAAAGGGTCGTGCCGCCGCGCCCCCAGCAATAGGCTGCATCATCGGCGTTTCGACCTCGAGAAAGCCGCGGTCGTCTAAAAACCGGCGGATCTCCCGGATGATCTTGCTCCGCAGGATAAAGGTCTGGCGCACCTCCGGGTTGACGATCAGATCCAGGTAGCGCTGCCGGGACCTGAGTTCCACATCCCGTAAACCGTGCCATTTCTCCGGAAGAGGGCGCAGGGACTTTGCAAGAAGGGTCAGTTCCTTCACCCCTACGGTTATCTCTCCCGTTTTGGTGCGAAAAACAGTACCGCGTATCCCAAGGATGTCACCGATATCTATCTTCTTGAAGAGCTGGTAAGCTTCTGGCCCCACTTCGTCCTGGCGGACGTGAATCTGGATACGGCCGGAGAAGTCCTGCAAGTCGCCAAAGGCGGCCTTACCGTGACCCCGCTTGGCCATCAGCCTCCCGGCCATGGTTACCTCTCTTCCTTCGAACTGTTCAAAATCGTTCTTGATTTCGCCTGCGCTGTGCGTCCGCTCAAAGCGCCTGCCGTAGGGCTCCACCCCCGCCTCCCGCACCTCGCGCAGCTTTTCCCGCCGTACACGTAACAGCTCGTCCAACTCGGCTTCAGGATTTTGTACGCGCTCCGCCACCGGCCACGTCCCTTCCTCCGTCCTCATCGCGTGATGTCGCGAATCATAAATTTAAGCCGCCCGGCGGGGACCTCCACATCGACTACCGCCCCTTTAGACTGCCCGAGTAGCGCCCGCCCTACCGGCGACTCGTTAGAGATCCGTAAAGCCGTAGGATCGGCCTCCGCCGAACCAACGATGGTGTAGCGGTACTCTTGGCCGTCGCTCAAGTCCTGCAACAGCACGGTAGAGCCGATCCCCACCACGTCAGTGCCGACCTCGGCAGCGTCTATGACGCGCGCGTTCCGTAGCATCTTTTCGAGGGTAATGATCTGCCCTTCGATAAAGGCCTGTTCGTTTTTCGCGTCCTCGTACTCCGAATTGTCCGTTATATCGCCAAACTCGATCGCCTGCTTAATCCGCTCCGCCACCTCCCGACGCCGGACAGACTTCAAGTTGGCCAACTCCTCTTCGAGCCGCCGTAGCCCCTCGGTAGTCAGAATAACTTCTTTTTCCTTCAACCACAATCTCTCCTTAAAAAATCTTAATTCGGGAGGTTCTGCCCCTGATACAATAACAATTATGCACTACCGCGCTTCTTATGCGGGGTAGCAGCAACCGCCTATAATAAAGACTTTGCACTGTGCAGATGAAACCGCACAGTGCCCCCTGAACCTTTGGCCCACATTACAAGGAGTGCCTCACCTCCTGTCAAGCCTTCCGCTTCTGCTGCGCCGCTGCCTTTATCTTCTCAATGGCTGTCATATCTATCGCCCGCTCAAAGCTCCGGAAGCCAGCGAGTTTGAACCCGTGCTTTTTCGCCAGGGCCGCTATCTCTTCCACCTTTTCCGTGCTTAATTCCCGGCCTAGCGTAAAGGATTCGTAGCGGCGCTCCAGCGCTAAGATCATCGTCTCCGCCATACAGGCGTAAGCGGTTTTTGGCGGAAAGCCAAAATCCAAATGAAAATCAACGTCGCCGGGAACCGCCACCACCCCACCCTCGATAACCAGTACGTCCGGCCGTTCTACAGCTACACGCCGGGAGACATCGCGCGGCCGTGCCACGTCACAGACCACCGCGCCGGGCTTCAGGTATTCGGGCTCGATCACGGTATCCACCGCGCTGGTCACCGTGATGACAACGTCCGCCCCCCGCAAGGCCTGCACAATATCCGTAGTGATCTTTGCGGCCCGACCCGTCCGGTAAAGGATGCGGTCAGCCACCAACTCTAATTTCCCCTCGTCCCGGCCCACCAGAGTTAGGTCCTGCGCTTCGCGCGCCAGAAGCTCGGCGCAGACCCGGCCAATGGCGCCCGTAGCACCGACAACCACTACGGTTGCCGTGGCCAAGTCATGGCCCATCAAGCGCGCTGCCTCCCTGGTTCCCTCAACCGCCGTCGCCACCGTATAGCTGTTACCGGTGGTAACGGGAATCCGGAGGCGCTTGGCAATGCTCACCCCCGCATCGCCTACCACCTTCGTGAAAGCGCCCAGCCCCAGGATCTTCGCCCCTAATTCTTCGGCCAGCCGCCCCGCCCGGACGATCTTCTCCGTTACGTAAGCGGCGGGGAGGCTCATGATCTGCCGCGCGGTGAGGGGGCAGGAGACAAACCAGCCCTCGGCCTCCGCGTAAGGCGAACGGATCCCGGTAATATGGGCTACTTTAAACGGCGGCAGAAGCTTTATCGCCCGCTCTACTAATGCGGCCGGCAAAAGGCGCGTAAAAGGGAATTTCCGGGCCACATCCCGCACGTCAAGCGGGTGAATGACAAAGGCGAAACGTTCCATCAAGCTTACCTCCGCGGCAATCGGCTTAGCCTTGCAGGAATAAAAACACCTTAAAACATCTTAGCAGGAGTTTCCCTCAGGAACAAGTCAAAAACTCCGCCAGAAGTAACTTTATCTCTGCCGCACTTTCCGCCCGGTAAAGCAACTCCCGCAGCCGCGCGGCACCTGGTAAGCCCCGCGTGTACCAGTCGGCCTGCCGCTTTATCTTTGCTATCGCCCGGGGTCCCTCAAAATGCTCTAAAAGCGAGCAGTGTCTGAGGGCTGTGGCCACCCGCTCTTCCGGTCCCGGTGGCGGCAAAAGTCGTTTTTCTTCTAAAAATCTCTGGCAGGCGGCAAATAGCCACGGATTGCCCCGCGTCGCCCGCCCGATCATCACCGCATCACAGCCGGTTGCGGCAACAAGCCGGGCCGCGTCTGCGGCGGAGCGTACATCACCGTTGCCGATGACCGGGACCGCCACCGCCCGCTTTACCGCCGCGACGATCTCCCAATCGGCCCTTCCCAAAAAAAACTGGCTGCGGTACCGCCCGTGGACAATTACCGCATCCGCGCCAGCGGCCACTACCGCCTCGGCCACCTCGACGGCGTCAGGCGAGCGCTCGTCCCAGCCTCGCCGCATCTTCACCGTCACCGGTAGCGCAACCGCCCTCTTGACCGCGGCGACAAGGGCGGCGGCGCGCTCCGGCCTTAGCATCAGTGCCGCACCGGCACCGCTCGCCACCACCTTGTCCACCGGACATCCCATGTTAATGTCGATCGCCGCCGCCCCAGCATCTGCCGCCAACGCTGCGGCCACCGCCATCTCCTCCGGCTCGGCCCCGAAAAGCTGCACCACCGTCCTGCCCTCGTCTCTTAGATCCAGAAGTTCCGCTGTTAGCGCGGGATTTCTAGCCAGCGCGGCGGCAGCAATCATCTCGGTCCACGCCAGCCGGGCCCCATACTCGTAGGCAATCAGCCGGAAGGCTTTATCGCTGACTCCGGCCATCGGCGCGCTCACCACGGGAAAACCCGCACCGAGGAGGACGCTAAACCCGCTGGTTGCGCTCATAAATCAAGCGGAGGCCAGTAAGAGTGAGATACGGGTCGATTTTTTGAATCGTCCGGCTCTCCCGGGCAACAAGCTCCGCCAGTCCACCTGTAGCCACTACCCGCGCCTCTTCCTTGAGTTCCGCCCGGATGCGGCAGACGATTTCGTCCACCAGCCCGACAAAGCCAAAAACAATTCCGGCCTGCATGCTGTGGACGGTGTTCCGGCCGATAACCGTTGGCGGCGGAACGAGGTCCACCCGCGGCAATTTGGCCGCCCGGCTGAAAAGTGCTTCGCAAGAGATGCCTACTCCGGGCGCAATAACCCCGCCTATATATTCTCCTTTGGCGGAGACAACGTCGAAGGTGGTTGCCGTGCCAAAGTCAACCACGATAAGCGGCCCCCCGTACAGGGTGTAACCGGCAGCAGCGTTCACTACGCGGTCGGCCCCCACCTCCCGTGGGTTCTCGGTCTTCACCGGAACCCCCGTCCGGGTCCCCGGCCCCACCCAGAAGATCTGCCGCTCGAAATAACGCCAGCAGGCTTTCTCAACCGCAGGATTCAGCGGCGGCACTACCGAACAGGCCACAATGCCGGTTACTGCTGCGGGAGCCAGCGCCTCCTCGCGAAGGAACTGTCGGAGCAGCAGACCCATCTCGTCGGCGGTCTGCTCGCGCCTGGTCGTAAGACGCCAGGCCGCCGCAAGCGCCTCGCCCCGAAAGACACCGACCGAGATGTTGGTGTTGCCGATATCCAGTACCAGCAGCATTCTGTTTCCTCCTTACCGGCTTCCCCTCACAGCGGCCGGGGGACTACCGCAGCCGCCGCAATAGATTCTCCTTACGCTTCAGCCTTATCCTCTCCGTTTCCCCTTTCGGAAAGCCACGGTTTCTGTTTTAAAGTGACCTCGCCCCCTACAAAGCGCCGTTTCGTTCCGTCCGGAGAGGCGAGGACAAGATGCCCTTCGGGGTCAACCCCGACAACCGTGCCCCTGGTTACGCTACCGCCGAAGCAGATCTCCACTTCACGCCCCAGGAGGCAAAGGCGGCGCTCGTAGTCCTCCCGGAAAGGCGCAAACCCTTCCCGGCACCAGCGGCTGTAGTACCGCTCGGCGGCAGTAAGAATGGTAGACAGGAGCTGCGGGCGGCTCAGCGCCTCCCCAGCAAGCTTTTGGAGTGAAGTAGCCGTCTTCTGGAGCGGTGCGGGGAAAGAGGTGATATTTACGTTAAGCCCGCCGCCCGCAACAACAAAGTGAACCGCCTCCGCCTCCGCCCCAAGTTCCACCAGGATACCCCCGACCTTTTTCCCCTGGTACATAATGTCGTTTGGCCACTTCACTTCGACTGGCGGCAGCGGAAAAGCGGCGAGTCCGTCGCTAACGGCCAGCGAGAGTAGAACCGGCAGGCTCTGGGTCGCCGCTGGTGATACGGGAGGGCGGAGGATAAGCGAAAACCACAAGCCGCCGGGAGGAGAGTGCCACGCACGGCCTAGCCTGCCCCGACCGCCAGTTTGCTCTTCAGCGACAACCAGCGTACCTTCCGGAGCACCCTGGCGGGCAAGCTCTTTGGCGATATCGTTCGTGGAGGAAACTACGGGGTAGAAATAATAGGGCCGGCCAAAATTCCCTTGCACCAGGGGCAGAAAAAGTGGCGGGTATAGCGCGTCGGGCACTTTTAAGAGCCGGTAACCGCGCCGGGGACTCCCCGCGATCTCGAAACCATCCTCCCGTAACGCCTTGATATGCTTCCAAACTGCACACCGGGAAACGCCGAGAGCGCTACTCAGTTCCGCCCCGGATATAAAGCCCGCAGCCCCGAGCAAACGGGATAGCAGCTTCTCGCGCAACGACACAACCGCTAACGGACCTCCACGATCTCCAGCGAAATATCAAGAGCGCGTACCGAGTGGGTGAGCGCCCCTACAGAAATAAAGTCTACGCCGGTTACCGCCACCTCCCGGATGTTTTCTTCCGTAATCCCGCCGGAAGCCTCGACCAGGGCCCGCCCGCCGATGCGCCGAACCGCCTCCCGCATCATCGCTACCGGCATATTATCCAGCATAATGATGTCGGCCCCTGCAGCAAGCGCCTCTTCAACCTCGTCCAGGCTCTGGACCTCCACCTCGACCTTTAGGGTATAGGGGGCGCGCGCCCGCACGCGCGTCACTGCTTCCCTTATGCCGCCGGCAGCCCGGATATGGTTATCTTTAATCAGCACACCGTCGAAAAGACCGAACCGGTGGTTCCGCCCACCGCCAGCCCGCACCGCGTACTTTTCGAGCGCCCGCAAGCCCGGTGTGGTCTTTCGCGTATCGAGAACCACCGCGCGCAACCCTTCAATCGCCGCCACCAGCCGGCGCGTCCGGGTAGCAATACCCGAAAGATGGCGCACAAAATTCAGCGCCACCCGCTCCCCCGTCAGGATCGTCCTCGCCCGCCCCGTAACCACGGCGAGCACAGCCCCCGCCCTAACGGCGCTACCCTCCGCAACCTCTGCCCGAAACTCGGCCTCCGGATCGAGGCGCTTAAAAACCCGCCCCGCCACCGGAAGGCCCGCAACAACTCCCTCTTCCTTAGCGATGAACTCGGCCCGCGCCCAAAGTGTCTCCGGGACGATACTTTCCGTAGTGATATCGCCGGGACCAAGGTCTTCCCGCAAGGCCGTATCGATAAGCCGATCAAGCCCGGCAACTAACTCGCCGTCCAAGCTCCTACACCTGCCGCCGCAGGATGATATGTTTCCGCCAACGCGGCTTACTTTCGGGGTAATCGGTGCGGTAATGCCCGCCGCGAGACTCCGTCCGCATCAGTGCCGCCTCGGCAATCAGTTCGGCCACATCAAACATATTCCGAAACTCCATCGCTTCGGGCGTCCGCACCTCCCGGCCGCGCAGCCACTCCCATTCCTCGAAACGCCGCAAGACGGCCTCCAGCCCGGCAGCCGTGCGAACAGGGCCGACATATTCCTGCATGAGGGACTGCAATTCGGTGCGCAACGCGGCGATATCAGCGCCTGCCAGTGGCTCTAGCCCCTCACTTGCCGCGTGGTTTTCCACCGGCTCCGGTAAAAAGAAGCGGGCATGCTCGACAATCATTCCGCCAAAAACGAGACCGTTGAGAAGGGAGTTAGAGGCCAACCGGTTGGCGCCGTGAACCCCCGCGCAGGCCGTCTCGCCACAGGCGTAAAGTCCTTTAATATTTGTTTCCCCGTGAACGCCCGTCTTAACCCCGCCCATGAAATAATGAGCCGCCGGCGCCACCGGAACGAGGTCCCGGGCCAAATCAAGTCCGTAACTTTTAAGCCGCTGCGTAATCGTCGGGAAACGCTCCCGCACCTTCTCCGGGTCGAGGTGGGCGAGACTCAGGTAAACACTTTCACCACCATCCGCTGCCAACTCCTTCAGAATCGCACGCACCACAACATCGCGCGGCGCCAACTCGGCAAGGGGATGGTAACGGGGCATAAAACGCTCGCCACGAGAATTTAGAAGGAGGCCGCCTTCCCCGCGAACAGCCTCCGAGATTAAAAAACGGGGAGCACCCTTTAAATTGAGCACCGTAGGGTGAAACTGGATGAACTCCATATCCATAACTTCCGCACCAGCCCTGTAGGCAAGCGCTATACCGTCACCGGTCACTACCGGCGGGTTAGTGGTATCCCGGTAGACCTGCCCGGCACCACCAGTGGCCACAACCACGATACGGGAGCGAAAGACCCGGAGTTTACCTGCCGTACTATCCCAGACCAATACCCCCCAGCAGACACCGTGACTAACCAGCAAATCGACCCCAAAATGGCCCTCAAGCACTTGGATGCGGGGGTTTGTGCGCACTGCTGCAGAGAGAACGCGTTGGATTTCGGCGCCGGTCGCGTCGCCCGCCGCGTGGAGGATACGCCGCCGGGTGTGCGCTCCCTCCCGGGTAAGGTCCAAGCGACCGTTAGCCCGGTCAAAACGGGCGCCAAGCTTGATCAGTTCCTCGATTCTTGCAGGGCCTTCCGTTACCAAAATCTTTACCGCGTCCGGGTCGCAAAGGTCAGCTCCGGCCTTAAGTGTATCTTCGTAGTGCAGGACTGGTGAATCGCTGGGGCCTACCGCCGCCGCTATCCCTCCCTGAGCCCGCTCCGTAGCCGTATCGTCTATACCGCGCTTTGTTAGCACCACAACATCGCCCCAAAAGCGGCTCGCCGTATGTGCCGTGTATAAGCCAGCGATACCGCTACCTAGGACGAGGAAACTGCATTCAGCCACGTCAAGTTCCCGGGTATCAAAATTCAAAAGGTAGCGCCCCATCATTACAACCCGCTCCTATCCCAGCGTGAGCATCCGTTCTACCGCCTGCACGGCCCGTTTCCTAACCTCTTCCGGCACCGTCACCCGGGGTGCCAGGTCGCGGAGCGCTCGGTAAACCTTATCGAGCGTCGTTCGTTTCATATTCGGGCAGACCAGTCGCGGGGAGGCAAGGTAAAATCGCCCCTCCGGATGCTGCTTTCGAAGTTGGTGCAAAAGTCCTTCTTCCGTTACCACGATAAACTCCTGCGCTGTACTTTCACGGGTGTAACGGAGCATTCCGGAGGTGCTGGCTACCTTATCCGCAAGAGCGAGGACCTCCGGCCGGCACTCAGGATGCGCGATGACCTCAGCCGCAGGGTGTTCTTCTTTCGCTTTAAGAATCTCCCCAGCCTGTATCTGGTCGTGCACAGGGCAATAGCCATCCCAGAGGATAATCTTACGGTCGGGGCTCTGCGCCGCCGCATACAGCCCGAGATTACGGTCAGGAACGAAAAGGATCTCTTTTTCTGGGGGTAGGCTCTGAACCACTCTGGCAGCATTAGCCGAGGTGCAGGTAATGTCGCTCTCCGCCTTAACCGCCGCCGTTGTGTTTACGTAAGCAACCACAATCGGTTTATGCAACTCTTCCTTGCGCGCCCGCAGCGCCTCGGGAGTGATCATCTCGGCCAGCGGGCAACCCGCCTTGGGATCGGGAAGGAGGACCATCTTTTCCGGAGAGAGAATGGCCGCCGTTTCCGCCATAAAGTGGACGCCGCAGAAGACCAGGACTTTAGCCGCGGTTGTTGCCGCCCGCCGGGATAACTCTAGCGAGTCGCCGATAAAGTCGGCGATATCCTGAATCTCCGGCCGCTGGTAGTAGTGGCTCAGGATTAGCGCATCGCGCTCCTCCTTCAACCGCCTTATCGCCGCGCTCAGCTCCGCACCGGTTTCTCCCATTAGAACCTCTCCGAACCATCCCGGCCCAAGTTAACCTTAATTCTAACGGGACCGGCACCTTTCTGTCAATACGGTTAGCAGGAGCCCTGGCCTTCTTCGCGCTTCACTTCCGCGATGCGGTTGTTCTCGTCCACGACCACTATCCGCGGGCGGAAGCCCCGTGCCTCCTGATAAGGGATAAAGGCGTAGGCGATGATAATTATTTTGTCGCCCGGTTCGCCCAGACGGGCTGCCGCACCGTTGAGCGCAACGATCCCAGACTCCCGCGGCCCGGCGATAGCGTAAGTTTCTAGACGCGCCCCGTTATTGATATTCACCACCTGAACCCTCTCGCCCGGGAGAATATCGGCCGCATCTAAAAGCGCTTCGTCAATGGTGATGCTTCCCGCATAATTCAGGTTCGTTTCCTTAACTGTTGCCCGGTGGATCTTGCCGCGCAACATCGTAAGCAGCATCCTTACCTCACCTCTACCAGCACGTTATCAATCAGCCGCGCCCGACCAAAGCGCGCCGCAACCGCAATCAGAACCGGTCCGACCCCAATCTTTTCGACCGGTTTAAGATCGGGCCAGCTTACTACCTCGGCGTAGTCAAGCTGCGCTAACGACTCGCTCCCTATTTCCCTTACAAGCAGTTCCTTGATCTTGGCCGCATCCCTTTCCCCCGATAGGACCGCCTTTTCCGCTAATTTGAGGCTGCGGTAGAGCACCGGCGCCGCCCGTCTCTCTTCAGGGTTCAGGTAAATATTGCGGGAGCTTACAGCAAGACCGTCCTCTTCCCGGACCGTGGGGTGGGCTTTAATCTGCACGGGAAAATTGAGGTCTGCTACCAAGCGCTGAATGACTACCACCTGTTGCGCATCCTTCATTCCGAAGTAAGCCACATCCGGCTGCACAATATTAAAGAGTTTGGCCACCACTGTCGCCACCCCCCGGAAATGGCCGGGACGCGAACGCCCGCATAAAACCTCCGTAACGCCACCCCCTACTTCCACAGTAGTCACAAACCCCTCCGGATACATTTCGGCTACCGTCGGGGCGAAGAGCGCATCGGTCCCCGCAGCGCGGCAGAGCGCCTTATCCCGCTCCAGATCCCGCGGGTATTCCCGATAATCCTCCCGCGGGCCGAACTGGAGCGGGTTAACAAAAATGCTCACCACCAGGAGATCAACCGCTGGGTCTGCTTTCGCCGCTTCCATCAACGCCACGTGGCCCCGGTGCAGAAAACCCATCGTCGGGACGAAGCCCACCCGCTTACCTTGCGCCCGCATCTGGGCCAGGTAGCCCCGTAGAGCCGCGATATCCTCGAAAACTTGCATCGGCGAGCCCCCCTCTCTTATGCCATAGACTTAAAGATCCCGCGCCGTGTGCCGGACGCAAACCTTTCTGGCACCACGCGGTAATACACTTAAGGCTTCTCTTTACCGGCATAAAACTGGGCCAGCTCTTCTGGCGGCATCGTAAAAGTGTGCTCCGGACCGGGAAATTGGCGGCGCTGCACCTCTTCCCGAAAGGCACCAAGCGCCCGCATAACCTCGTCCACTAAGTTCGCGTAACGTTTAACAAACTTCGGCGCGAACCCTCCGTAAAGCCCGAGCAGGTCGTGGGTTACCAATACCTGGCCGTCACAGTCCACCCCCGCCCCGATGCCGATTGTGGGCACCGGTATATTTTCGGTAATGTAACGCGCCACTTCTGCAGGAACACACTCGAGCACAATCGCAAAGACGCCGGCTTCGGCCAGGCTGAAGGCGTCCTCTACCAGGCGCCGCGCCGCAGCCGCCTGGCGTCCCTGAACCCGGTAGCCGCCAAGCTGGTGCACGTACTGCGGAGTTAGCCCAATATGCCCCATAACCGGAATACCGCTCGTCACGATCGCCTTCACCGTCGCTGCAAACTCCCGTCCGCCCTCTAACTTCACCGCCTGCGCTCCCGCCTCTTTTAGGAAGCGTCCCGCGTTGCGTACTGCCTCCTCCCGCGAAGCCTGGTAGGAAAGAAACGGCATATCGCCGATAACCATTGCCCGCGAAACGGCACGCGCTACAGCTTTTGTATGGTGAAGCATTTCTTCCATGGTAACCGGAAGGGTCGACGGGTAACCGAGAATGACGTTACCCACCGAATCCCCGACCAGAATCGCATCAATCCCCGCTTCGTCCACCAACCGCGCTGTGGGAAAGTCATAAGCGGTTAGCATAGTAATTGGGCGCTTTTCTTCCTTCCAGCGTCGAAAATCGGCCGTAGTGACCCGCTCCTTACTCAACCTACTTCACCTCACCCAAAATTCTTTTCAGTACCGCTGCGTCTTCCTCCCTTAGACCCTTACGCACCGCCAGATCTACCGTATAGAGCCCGAGTAGCCGGTAAAATTCCCATTCTGCCGCCGTCATCGCCTCCTTGTGCCGCCGGATGGTCTCAACATCGCCACGCGCGATAGGACCTGTCAACCCCGCCACAGGCCCAACCGCCCCTACATTCTGTAAGGTGCCCTGAATTAAAGGGAGAAAAGCCGGGAAGATTTTCTCCTCCGGGAGCCCCGCCCGCCTAGCCAGCGCCAGAAAGAAATCGAGAAGGGTAACGAGGTAGTTCGAAGCCACGCAGGCTGCCGCGTGGTAGAGCGGCTTCGCCTCCGGCGCAATCGCGAAAAACTCCCCACCGAGATCAGCGACCAGCTGCCGCGCCAGGGGCAGCGCCGCCGCATCGCCTTCAAAGGTGAAATAGGATCCTGGAAGCCGCGCCACCGCTAGTTCAGGCGAAGCGAAAGATTGTAGCGGGTGGAGGGAAAAGATGGCCGCCCCGGCCCGGCGCGCCGGTTCCAGGACCGCTGCCGGCAGCGCCCCGCTGGCGTGCCCCACAAACTGCCCGGGACGGAACCCGCCGCCCGCAAAGATTTCCGCCGCCACCGTACCGATAGCTCCGTCCGGCGTAGTGAGCCAGACCAGGTCCCCTTCCCGCGCCGCGGCCGCGTTCGGAAGCACCCGCGCCCCCGTCTTTGCCGCCAGTCGCGCCGCCGCCGCTGGGGTCCGGCTCGCCACAGCGACCACGGGGTAACCCTTCTCCTGCAGCCGCAGGGCTAAGGCTGTGCCCACCTTTCCCGCGCCGACTATTGCTACTTTTGGGAGCAAGAGCGTCACCTCCCCTTTGAAAAATAAAAACCTCCCGGACCCGGTATCCGAAAGGCAAAAGCTACCAACCTCCCGTCTCGGTCCGCAACGGCTCCAAGCGGTTATGTCCGGTCAAAACCAGAAAACGGTGCGGCTCCGTTAAGATGCCGCCCTTAACAAAAATCCCCCAAGCCGCCTATATTTTAACACAGCCCCGTAACGCAGGCAACCATTATGGCTTTAGATATACCACGAGTGTCTTCGTCCCCTGATCCCACCCGACCGTGCCCCCGCTGGCCACGACAAAAGGCCGCAACTCCACCCAGGTCCGGCGCGTTCAATGATCTGCAGGAGCACACCCACGACAGCCCGGTTATTGATTACCAGGCGCGGCACGGGAGGCGGCGTTGGCGCCAGCACGAGGCTATAGTGGGTAGCCACCGCCCGCGCTACGTCCTTTTCCTTCAGCCCGCCCGGGCCAACCGCCCCCGGATCATAACCGCCGTGGCCCGGATCGAGACACACCCGCATCTGCCCTCACTCCCCTTAATGATGACCAGTTCGCCGGCGGCTGTTCTGGTCTGCTTCGCTCCCGCTCACTCCAAAATATTGCGTGAGGGCATAAAATGCTACTGCGCAGCAGAAAAAA
>NZ_JBRAIN010000016.1:3788-21391 GCF_052743955.1 Thermodesulfitimonas sp. | reverse complement strand
ATAAAAAGTTTTAGCCGCCTTATCCCCAGCCCTAAAGGGCGGGGCCTGCGGCGGCTGTTTTTTGGTTACCAAGGAGGAACTTGAGGAACTGAAGGAGCGGATTGCGCGCCTGGAAGAACAGCTCTCCCAAAAATAAGGCTTTTTCTTCTTTCTTTTATAAAACTTCTTTGATTACCCGCCTTCTATCAGGAAGCCTAAGGATATGAGAAGAGACTTCTTCCTGGTAAGGGATCCTGGGGTGGGGAGGGAAGATTTTTGCGCCAGCGCTTTAGCTTTTAAATTTCCGCGCCGCCACCGTGATAGAATAAGCGGAGAAGATTCCCCCTCGTAGGGAGAAACGCTCTTATATGCACTTTTACCTGCGCAAGCGGTACAAACATTTTTCCCGCTACCGGGAAATAGCCAATGTGCTCGTACGGCATGGCTTCAGTTACCTGGTGCACGAGCTCGGCCTAGCCGAATTCCTAGATTCCCGGCGCCGGAAAACCGCGCCGGTGAAAGAGAGGCTCTCACCCCCCGCACGGCTCCGTCTCGTTCTCGAAGAATTGGGCCCCACCTTTATCAAGTTAGGGCAGATCCTCTCTACCCGCCGCGACCTCCTCCCGCCCGACTATATTGCCGAACTCGAAAAGCTTCAGGATCAGGTACCTCCCTTCCCTTTTGCGGCGGTCCGGGAAATCATCCGCACGGAACTCGGCCTTCCCCTGGAAGAAATCTTCACCACCTTCGAAACCACCCCCGTAGCCGCTGCCTCTATCAGCCAGGTCCACCGGGCCACTTTACGCGACGGTACCCCAGTAGTGGTAAAAGTCCAGCGGCCGGGAATCGAGAAGATTCTCACGACGGACCTCGAAATCCTCCACGACGTAGCAGGGTTCCTGGACCGGTACGGACCGTGGCGTAAACTTTACTCCTTAGAGAAAATGGTAGCCGAATTTGAAAAAATCTTACGGGAAGAAGTGGACTTCACGGTGGAAGGACGCCACGCGGAAACCTTCCGCCGCCACTTCAGCGGCGATCCCACCGTTTATATTCCGGCCGTATACTGGGACTGGACTAGCCGGAAAGTCTTAGTAATGGAAGAAGTGGCGGGAATCAAATTAACCAACCCCGACGAACTCGGGCGTCAGGGGATAGACCGGCGGCTGGTGGCCCGTCGCCTCGCCGATGCGCTATTGAAACAGATTTTCCTGCACGGCTTTTTCCGCGGCGATCCCCATCCGGGCAACATAGCTGCCCTATCCGATAACCGGGTGCTCTTTATGGACTTCGGGATCATAGGCGTGATAGACGAAGAGCTGCAGGAGAAAATCGGGGATCTGGTTTTAGGGCTCGTCCGGCGGAGTACTCCCCACGTGATGCGCGCCGTGGAGAGCTTGGGAACGGTCCCGCCGCACGCAGACCGGAGCGCGCTCCGCCGGGATATCGATGGCCTGCGCCAAAAGTATTACGAAATCCCTTTGAGCCAAATCAGTCTCGCCGCGTCAATGCGGGACATACTATCCGTAGCCTTTAAGCACCAGATCCGGGTACCAACCCAACTTACCCTTCTCATCAAAGCCCTGGTTACTGCCGAGGGAGTGATCGCCCGGCTCGACCCGGAACTCAGCATCGTGGAGCTCGCCCGTCCGCTGGCCCGGCGCCTGGTTGCCCGGCGCCTGCGGCTACCGGCGCTGCGGCGGATGGTATTGGCGTACATTGAAGACTACCACCGACTGCTTGCCCGTCTCCCCGACCGGGTAGACCGGATTTTAGAACTGGCCGCCGGCGGCGAACTAAAAATAAAGGCGGTAAACCCGGAGACGGACCGCATTATGCGCCGCCTCAACACCATGGTTAACCGCCTGGTTTTCGCTATCCTTCTCGCTTCCCTGATCGTCGGTTCCGCTTTCCTCTTAAGTTCCGGGCACCACACCTTCTAGGGCTTACCGCTCGCGAAGGCCGGCTTCGTTGCGGGAATAGCGCTCAGCGCCGCATCCCCTTCAGCTCTGCCCGGCCCTGCTGAATCTCCTTGGTAATCCGGTTAAGGCGCTCTTCAAGCCTGGCTAAAATCTCATCCGCATATTCCCGCGCGCCCAATTTCATCTCCCGCGCCACCTGTTCCGCCTTGCCCAAAATCTGCTCCGCCATCTCCTTTGCCTGGCGGACAACGTCGTTTTCCTCCGCCCTTTTCTCAGCTTCCCGGCGCGCCTCCTCGATGATCCGTTCGGCTTCTTTACGGGCTTCCTCGATCACCTTCTCGCGTTCCTGGACCACCCACTTCGCCTTGCGGAGATCATCCGGGAGGATGGTGCGGATGCGGTCCAGGATGTCGAGAATCTTTTCCTCGTCGATCAACACCTTCCGCGTAAGCGGAACCCGGCTACTCGATTCGACCAACTCTTCAAGTTCATTGATCACCGACAGCAGTTCCACCCTATCCCTCCTCAAAAATAGCGTCGGAAGCTATAGCTGAAGATACGCCGTTTGACTTAAACGTACGTCCCCACAAACCTTTTCCTCTACGCGGAGAAATCACCCTCGTTTAACCGGGAACCGCTAAACTTCGCCCGTAAAGCAGCTTCCACCAACGGCGGCACCATATCCTTCAGGCAACCGCCGTAAAAAGCCACCTCCTTCACCGCGCTTGAACTGATAAAAGAGTACTTCGCTTCGGTCATCAGAAAAAGCGTCTCGATCTCGGGGGCTAATTTCTTGTTGGTAAGGGCCATTACGAATTCGTTCTCGAAGTCAGAAATCGCCCGTAAGCCTCTGATTATGGCGCAGGCACCTTGCTTTCTGGCGTAATGGACGGTAAGTCCACTATAAGCGTCAACCTTCACGTAGGGAAAATCGGCCAGCACACTGCGGAGCATCGCCACTCGTTCGCTTACCGGAAACAGAGGTTTCTTGTGGGGATTTTCCGCCACCGCAACGATCACGCGATCGAAAAGAGCGCGGGCCCGGACGATGATGTCCAGGTGACCGTTGGTTACCGGGTCAAAACTCCCCGGATAAACCGCAATTTTCAACTGCCTTCCTCCTTAAAGGCATAAAAAGAAAAAAGGGTATCGCCGTACCGCTCGCGCCGCCATAAGCTAAGCGTGCCGATTTCTTCCGGTAACCCATCCCGCCAGTCGCTTTCCGCGATAGCTAGGCCACCCGGTGCAAGAAGACCTTTACCGGCGATCTGCGCCAGCGACTTCAACTCGTAGCCCTTCCGGTAGGGCGGGTCGATGTAGATCAGGTCGAAGCGCTCCCCTTTCCGGGCAAGAATATTAAGTGCGGCCAGAACATCCTGAGGATAGACAACCGCTCTCGTGCCAGCCAACCCCGTCCGCCGCAGATTCTCACGGATAAGGTTTGCCGCCCGCTCGTTACGCTCAACAAAAACGACCCGTGCCGCACCACGGCTCAGCGCCTCAATGCCGACACTTCCCGTCCCGGCAAAAAGATCAAGAAACCGCGCCCCGGGAATCCGCGCCGCTAAAATATTGAAGAGCGCCTCCCGTACCCGGTCCGCAGTGGGACGAATACTCCGCCCCGAAGGCACAAGTAACCGGCGCCGCTTGGCCGTACCGGCAATCACCCGCATCCTCTGTCGCCTCCAAAATTTATGGTGACGCGGTAAATTTAGCTTAATTATAACACAGGCCCAGGCAAAAGGCAGGTTTTTTGCGTAAGCAATCCCCCGGCAGGAAATTATAAATGGGAGATATTTGAGGGAGGCAACAGGGTGCTCGATCTGGCGGTTGAAGCCCACGAACTGGCTCGCGCACGTACCGGCACAGAGATTCCGGGGGTCACCGTAGAACGGGAGACCTTCCCCTACGCTACCGTCACCACCGTTCGCGTGGAAACCGCAGAAGCCGAAAGAATAATGCAGAAACGCCGGGGCACCTACATCACCATCGAAGCGCCAGCCCTCCGGGATAACAACCGCCGCGCCCGCAAGCCAATCGTCGAACTCCTGGCGCAGAAGCTCCGGCTCTTGTTGCAGAACCTAAACCTCCCTGAAGCCGCAAGCGTCTTGGTCGTGGGGCTCGGAAACTGGCACGCCACGCCCGATGCCTTGGGTCCACGGACAATTGATTACACCCTGGTTACCAGGCACCTGCACCGTTACGCACCGCAAGAACTCCGCGGGGGGATGCGGGAGGTGAGCGCCATCGCCCCGGCGTCCTCGGCATTACCAGTATTGAAACCGCAGAAATCATCCGGGGCGTGGTAGAAAAAATCCAGCCAGCCTTAATCATCACCGTAGACGCGTTAGCCGCACGAAACGTCGAAAGGATAACCACTAGCATTCAGCTCGCCGATACCGGTATCAGCCCGGGCTCGGGGATCGGGAACGACCGTACAGGTATCAATTACGAAACGATGGGCGTCCCCGTCATCGCTATCGTTGTCCCTACCGTCGTCCACGCCGCCTTCATCGCGAGCGACGCGATGGAAAAGCTGTGGCAGGAACTCAACAAAAACCCCAACCTTCAGCGGGTATATAAGTTTCTCCACCCGGAGTTAGTCCAGAATGTGGTCGATACCCTGCTGGCACCATTTGGCGGGCGGTTGATGGTCACGCCCAAGGAGATTGATAGCTTAGTACAAAACACCGCGAAAATCATCGCGGGCGGCATCGCCACGGCCCTCCATCCCGGAATCCCGGCGGAAGAGTTCAGCCTCTACCTCGGATAAAGGGGGCCAGGTGATCCTTACCAAGCGCGGGGCAGATTCGCGCGGCAGAAAAATTTTAGGCGGACCAGCCCAAGCCTGTTGAACCGGCCCGCCTGTAGGGGGGGTTATTTTAGAGCCGCGCGGCACCAGTGGCACCAACATTTGCCGCCAGATTCTGCTCGTAGGCCATGATCATCCGCCGGACCATGTGTCTCCCGATGGCCCCGTTCTGCCGCGACGGAACGTCACCGAGATAGCTGCCGGGCGGAAGGTTGATGCCGACTTCACGGGCAATCTCCCACTTCATCTGGTTGAGCGCTACCCGCGCCTCGGGCACCAACACCCGGTTCGTCCGCTGTCCTTGCGCCACTTGACTTCACCTCCTTGACTTTTTCTGTCTTTATTTTTTGTCCCCGCGCAGCCGGTCATATCCGGTAATTTTTTATTAACGAGTTCAGATTTGACAAAACAAAAAAATTTTTTATTTAGTGGCAGAGATTTTAAACAATTAGCTAACCAAATTTTTAATGTTAGCGAAACGTGCTTCAAGCTCCGCTTTTATCATCTGGCCAGCAGGGGAAACAAGGTCGGGATCCCGTTCTAAATATCGCGCCGCCTCGGTGCGCGCCAGCTCTAAAAGGGCATGATCACGCAGGATGTTAGCAACCTTGAGCTCCGGCAACCCGGACTGGCGCGTGCCGAAAAACTCGCCCGGCCCCCGGAGGCGCAGGTCTTCTTCGGCCAGGGCAAAGCCGTCCGCCAGCGTGGTCAGGGCTGACATACGCGCCGCCGCCTCCGGAGTCGTCCGGGCGGCAATGAGGATACAGTAGGAAGCGTGCGCGCCCCGCCCGACGCGCCCGCGGAGCTGGTGCAGCTGCGCGAGCCCGAAACGGTCGGCGTCCATGATCACCATCACCGTGGCGTTGGGGACGTCTACGCCCACCTCAATTACCGTGGTGGAGACGAGGAGCTGGATATCGTTCCGCCGGAAGGCGGCCATTACTTTATCTCTTTCCTCGAGCCTGAGCCGCCCGTGTAAGAGACCGATCCGAAAAGTAGGGAAGATTTCTTCCAGCTCACGCGCTAATTTGCTGGCGGCCTGGGCGGCAAGCTGCTCCGATTCTTCGATAAGGGGACAGACAAAATAGGCCTGCCGTCCCTTCTCGACCTCCGCGCGGATGAAGCGGTAAACCCGCCCGAGTTCCGCAGGCCGGAGCCATACCGTCTTGACCGGCTGCCTTCCCGGCGGCAGGGCATCAATCACCGTAAGGTCGAGGTCGCCATAAAGAGTAAGCGCCAGCGTCCGCGGTATGGGCGTAGCGGTCATTACCAGAACGTCGGGAGTTTTTCCTTTGGTCTGCAGCAATCCCCGCTGCCGCACCCCGAACCGGTGCTGCTCGTCAATCACCACCAGACCAAGCCGCTGAAAGGAAACCTCCTCCTGAATCAGCGCGTGGGTTCCCACGACCACTGCCGCCTCTCCGTTAGCCACCGCCGCAAGCCTCTTGAGTCGTTCTTCTTTTTTTATGCTCCCCGTCAAAAGCACCGCTTTGATCCCGACGGCCGCGTAAAGTTCCCGGAGATTGAGGTAGTGCTGTTCGGCCAGGATCTCCGTAGGCGCCATCAGGGCCCCTTGAAGCCCGTTTTCCGCCGCTTTAGCCAGCGCCAGCGCCGCCACCACCGTTTTGCCGGAACCCACGTCGCCCTGGAGGAGCCGCTGCATCGGATAGCGGCTTTCCATATCCCGGGCAATCTCTCGCCAAGCGCGCTCCTGCGCCGGGGTTAAGGTGAAAGGAAGGTGTTCCCTTAAGGCCCGAACTTTAGGGCCATCCGCGCCGCAGCGGTGTTCCTTTTCCACCGCCAGCACCCGCTGCCGGTGACGCAAGAGGGCCACCTGAAGCAGAAAAAGCTCTTCGAAAACGAGCCGCCGGCGCGCTTCTTCCGCCGCCGCCATGCTTTCCGGAAAATGAACCGCGCCTAGCGCCCGCCCCCGTTCCCAAAAGCCATGGGAGGCAAGCAGGTCCGGCGGTAAAATCTCGGGGCAAGATGCGGCTTCTGCCTTCAGGGTGTTAAAAATAACAGTGCGTAACATGCGCTGCGAAAGTTTTTCGGTCAGCGGGTATACTGGAACGATACGCCCGGTGCTGAGCCCCTCGTCCCCTTCCCCCGCTTCAAACTCCGCGACTTGGATCTCAGGTACACCGAAGCCGTATTTCACCTTCCCGGTCACCGTCAGGCGGGCCCCCACCCTGACCACCTTCTTTACGTACGGCTGGTTGAACCAGACGGCGTAAAAGATATCCCCGCGGTCCCGCAGCACCACCCGCAAGATGCTCATCCCCGAACGGGCGCGCGTTTCCTGAACCGCCACCACCTCTCCCTCCGCAGTAGCCGTTTCCCCTTCCCCGTAAGTTTTCACCGGCCGGCAGAGCGTTCGGTCCTCGTACCGCCGCGGCAAGTGGTAGAGTAGGTCTCCTACGCTGTGAATGCCGAGGCGGGCGAGGAGCCGCGCCCGCTGTGGCCCCACTCCTTTGAGGTACTGCGCCGGTTTCTCCCAGATACTCGCCACTTTTGCCCTCCGAACCGGGTTTTTCTTTCGCCGGCACCGGCTTTCGCTCTCCATCTCTAGCGCCACGGAGAGCCGCCGGCCCGTTCTTTAACCCAAATTTCAACACCGCGTGCCGGAATCCTACCGGGCCGCTTCGTAAAGATAGCCTGCCCCGGAAAGCACCGGTGGCCGTTCGTTGACAGCAAAGAAATCTTTTGCTAAACTGGAAAATGCCAGGCGAAAAACGTATTAAAGCATCTTTTCGAGAAATAATGATAAAGCGAACGGTGGAACGGGAGCCTATTCCGGAGGAGTTACCCATGGGAACGTTCCTTCCCTCCATAAACAATGAAAACCTTTTTCTAAGGAAGCTTTGGCTTTTTATCAACGTAGAACGTAGAACGAACCCCAAAGCTCTGTCCGTATAAGGTTGAACGATTTTCGAGGGAGTTATGCTAACAATTGGCTTTCCCCGCGCGATGGCGTATTACTACCTTTACCCGTTCTTTCGCACTTTCGCCGAAAGCCTGGGGGCCGCCTTCGTCGTTTCGCCGCCCACCACCAAGGCAACCCTCAACAAAATGGAATTCTGCCCGACGGACGAGCCCTGCGTCGCGGTTAAACTCCTTTTTGCCCATGTAAAGGAGCTTCTCGAGCGCGATATCAACCATATTCTCATTCCGTGCTTAGTAAGTGTGGAACCGGATAATTTCTGCTGCCCGAAGTTTATCGGCATTCCCTACATGGTACAGAACGCCCTCCGCGACGACGCCAAGGTACTTATCCCCCGGATCGACCTTTACCGGGGCGACGACGCCTGGCAGGAGTCTTTTGTAGCGGTGGCGCGCAGCCTCGGCGTCAACTCGCGCCACCAGGCGCTCGTGGCGCTACGGAAAGCCGCTGCGGTGCAGCGCAGATTCGACCGGACGGTGGCGGAAAAACGCCTCACCACCGAAGAGGCCTACCAGCTTTACGACAAGGGCAAGCTCTTCAACGGGGGGCCGCCGGGCACGCTAACAGCCAAAAAGCCAGTAATCGGCGTGGTGGGCCACCCGTACATCCTTTACGACACCATTAGTTTGGATATCCTGAAACAGGTGCGCCACTACGGCCCGGTGCTCACCGCCGAAATGGTGCTGCCGGAAGTGGCCAAAAAAGAAATCGACTCCATCGCCGAAGGAGAGCGTCTCTGGAGCTTCGAGGCGCAGGTTCTAGGCGCGGCGCTCCATTTCCTGCGGCAGCACTTGGTGGACCGCCTCATCCTGGTCGGTTCTTTTGAATGCGGACCGGAGTCGATTATCGAAGCGTACGTGGAAGATGAAGCGCGCCGGCAGGGAGTCCCCTTTTTGCTGCTGACGCTCGACGAGCATACCGGTGAGGCGGGGCTGGTAACCCGCATCGAGGCCTTTATGGACGTAGCTCCCGAAAAACGACCGGAGGTACAAGTACCGGTCCCGGCAGCCGAGCGCCGGCTTTTGCCCGGTCCGCCGCCCGAACGGATGGTCGTCGGCCTCCCGTCTATGGGGCACCTCGATCTCGCCATCCGCTGCGCCCTGGGCGAGTGCGGCATCGACTCGCTGCCCACGCCGCACGCCTCCAAGGAAATCATTGAACTGGGGAAGGCGCTTTCCCCCGAATTCGTTTGCCTCCCCTTCGTGATCACCCTCGGGCAGATGCGCTACCTCTTAGAGCGCGGCGCCACCCACCTTTTGATGGTCGGGGGCAAGGGAAAGTGCCGGCTTGGCTGGTACGCCCAGATTCAGGAGCAACTCCTGCGCAAGTTAGGTTACGAATTCGCGATGATCATCATCGACTCCCCGGTGCCTTTTGCCCGCCGCTGGAGCAAATTCCGGGGCGCGATTAAGGAAGCCACCGGGAACGCTTCCTGGTGGCGGATCATCAGGGCCCTGTACAACGGCTACCACCGCATCGCGGCTATCGACCGGGCCGAAAAAGAGTGCCACCGCATCCGGGCTTTCGAGCGGCAGCAGGGCACCGTCGACAAGCTCTTCCGGCGGTTCGTCCGGGCTGTGGAGCAGGCACCAGATTCCACCACGGTGCAGCGGTTGCTGCAGGACTTTTTAGAGGAAGCCAACAGCATCGAAATGGAGGAAACCAATCCCGTTCGGGTGCGGGTTCTGGGTGAAATCTGGGTGGTGCTGGAAAGCTACGTGAATATGCACTTGGAGCGGCTGGTCGGTCGCTCTACCGACCCCCGGGTCTGGGTGGACCGGGAGATCTCGGTGACCAACTGGTTCCACCAGCATATTTTTCCTACCCGGGAGGCCCTGCACCGGCGGGAAGAAATTAGGCAAGCAGCCAAGCCTTATCTCGGCACCGAGGTTGGGGGGCACGGACACATTAGCGTGGGGCTCACTGCCCTCGCCTGCCGGGAGGGGATTGACGGCATCATCCACCTGATGCCCTTCACCTGCATGCCGGAAATCGTCGCGCAGAATATCTTAGTGCAGCTAAGCCAGCGTTTTGACATCCCGGTCCTCACCTGGATCATCACCGACCAGACGGGTGAGGCCGGCTTCGAAACAAGAATCGAGGCTTTCTTAGATATCCTCAAAGAACGGAAGCTCGCGGGGGGCTTTAAGGGATGGTCAACTTCATCGGTATCGACGTCGGCAGTGTAACCACGAAGGTAGTGCTGATAGACCAGAAGGAGAATATCCTCTTTGACACCTACCTGCGTACCGAAGGAGGGCCCATCCAAGCAATCCAGCGGGCCTTCAGGCAGCTTTACGAGCAATTGGGAGAGGTCGAGGTCGCCGGCGTCGGAACCACCGGCAGCGGCCGCCGCTTAGCAGGAATAATGGTCGGGGCGGACATCGTGAAGAACGAGATCACCGCCCACGCGGTAGCGGCGCGCTGGGTGGAGCCCAAGGTCGGAACCGTAATCGACATCGGGGGACAGGATTCGAAGATCATCTTCTTTCAGAACGGCGTCCCCATCGGGTTTAACATGAATACAGTCTGCGCCGCCGGCACCGGGTCTTTCTTAGACCACCAGGCGGTGCGCCTGGGCATCCCCATCGAGCAGTTCGGCGAGTACGCCCTGAGATCGACCAACCCGATCAAAATCGCCGGTCGCTGTGGCGTTTTTGCCGAATCAGACCTGATTCACAAGCAGCAGATGGGCTACAAAAAGGAGGACCTTATCGCCGGGCTCTGCTTAGCGCTGGTCGGCAACTACCTGGCCAACGTGGCGCGGGGGCGGAAGATAGAGCCGGTTGTTCTTTTCCAAGGGGGGGTAGCCGCCAACATCGGGATGCGGGCCGCCTTCGAGCAGCGCCTCGGGATGGAGATTGTGGTCCCCGGTCCCTTCAAGGTAATGGGGGCGCTCGGCGCCGCTCTCTTAGCAAAGCGCAACTACGAGCGCCGCCGCCAACCTTCTAAGTTCAGGGGCGCTGCGTCCATCGCTTCCTTCACCTGCGTCCCGCGGACCTTTACCTGTGACGACTGCCCCAACAACTGCGAAGTCAACGAGGTTTATATCGCGGGAGAACTGGTGAGCCGCTGGGGGAGCCGGTGCGGCAAGTGGAACAACCTCAGCCTTTCCTCCGCCGACCGGAGCGAAAACCGCTGGGGTACAGGGTTGAAAATAAGCCGGAGCTCGTGATAGAATACCCTCATGGTGCTCAAAGGAGGTGGAGAATTTGGCCAGAAGATGCGAAATCTGCGGGAAGACACTTACTTTCGGGATTCAGCTTAGCCACTCGCACATCCGTACCAAGCGCACCTGGGCCCCGAACCTGCAGCGGGTGCGGGCGATCGTTGACGGGCGCCCTAAGCGGATCAGGGTTTGCACCCGGTGTCTCAAGGGCGGCAAGGTGCAGCGGGCGATATAAAACGTTCGATGTTCAAGGTTCAAGGTTAATTTCAGAAAAAAATCGAAAGCCACCGGTAGGGTGGCTTTCTTCAACTTTGAACTGCGAACCTTAAAACTGCCTCATCAGATTGGCCATCTCGATCGCGCTCATCGCCGCCGCAAAGCCCTTATTTCCGGCCTTAGAACCGGCCCGCTCAATAGCCTGCTCTAAAGTATCAGCGGTAATCACCCCGAAGATCACCGGGACGCCTGTTTCGAGCCCGACGCGGGCGATGCCCTTCGCCATCTCTCCCGCAACGTACTCAAAGTGTGGCGTTGCCCCCCGGATGACCGTACCCAAGCAAATCACCGCGTCATAATTGCCGCTCGCCGCCAGGCGCTTCGCCACCACCGGGATCTCGAAGGCGCCCGGAACCCAGGCAACCGCCACGTTTTCCTCGCTTACCCCGTGCCGGTAGAGGGCGTCAAGTGCCCCACCGAGAAGTTTTTGGGTGATAAACTCGTTGAAACGGCCGACCACGATGCCGAACCTGAGCCCCTCGCCTAGCAGGTGCCCTTCAAAAATCTTGGGCAACGCCAATCCCTCTCCTTCCGCGTATATTTTCCCGGATTTACTTCGCCCCTGCGCCCCGCGTCTCCGCGTCGTTCCCTACCAGGGTGAGCAGGTGACCGAGTTTTTCCTTTTTGGTCGCCAGGTAGAAGCCGTTTTCCTTACGCGGCGGGACCTCAATCGGCACCCGCTCTACCACTTCTAGGCCGTAACCCTGAATGCCCTTGATCTTCCGCGGGTTGTTGGTCATCAACCGCATTTTCCGCACGCCGAGGTCGACCAGGATCTGCGCCCCGATACCGTAGTCCCGGAGATCCGGCGGAAAACCAAGCGCCCTGTTCGCTTCCACCGTATCCTTTCCCTGATCCTGGAGCTCGTAGGCCCGGATTTTGTTCAAAAGCCCGATGCCCCGACCCTCCTGACGCATGTAGAGCAATACCCCGACGCCCTCCGCCGCAATCATCTTCAGCGCGTGCTGGATCTGCTCCCCGCAGTCGCACCGCAGCGAGCCGAAAACATCTCCCGTCAGGCACTCCGAGTGCACCCGCACCAGGGGTGCCTCCACCGACTGCAAATCGCCCATTACGAGCGCGATGTGGCCCTTGCCGTCGAGGAGGCTTTCGTACGCAACGGCCGTGAACTCCCCGTACTTCGTCGGCAAACGCGCGGAGCCCACCTGTCGGACGAGCTTCTCCGTCCGCCGCCGGTAACTGATAAGGTCCGCAATGGTAATGATCTTTAGCCCGTGTTTTTTCACGAATTCCAGTAGCTCCGGCACCCGGGCCATGGTCCCGTCATCCTTCATTATCTCGCAGATGACGCCTGCAGGATAAAGTCCCGCCAGCCGGGCCAAATCCACCGCGGCCTCCGTATGGCCGGCCCGCCGCAGCACCCCACCTTCCTTGGCCCGTAAGGGGAAGATATGTCCTGGGCGGCGGAAATCCTGCGGCCGCGCTTCTGGATCGACAATCTTTTTAATGGTAAGTGCCCGTTCGTGGGCGGAGATACCGGTCGTCACCTCGCGTGCGTCCACCGAAACGGTGAAGGCGGTCCCGTGCGGGTCGGTATTGTTGGTCACCATGGGCGCGAAATCAAGCTCTTCCGCCCGCTTCTCCGTAATCGGGACGCAGATAAGACCCCGCCCGTGAACGGCCATAAAGTTTACCGCCTCCGGGGTCGCCTTTTCGGCGGCTATCACGAGGTCGCCCTCGTTCTCCCGGTCCTCGTCATCCACAACCACGACCATTTTGCCGTCACGAATATCGGCAATCGCTGCTTCAATCGAATCAAACATTACTCCGCCTCCCCCGGTTAAATAAAACCATGCTCTACCAAAAAGTTTTCATCCACGCCTCGTGGCTTTGGTGCCCGCAGGAACTTTTCTACGTACTTGCCGATCAGGTCGGCCTCTAAATTCACCGTATCTCCGGGACCTTTAAAACCGAGTGTCGTCACTGCGGCCGTATGGGGAATAACCGAAACTGTAAAACCTTCCTCCCAGGCCTCTACCACCGTGAGGCTGATGCCGTCAACCGCCACCGACCCCTTCCTGATCAAATAGCAGGCTACCTCCCGCGGCGCGGCGATGGTGAAAACCCAGGCGATCTCCCGTTTTTCTTTACGCAGAATCCGCCCCACCCCGTCGATGTGTCCGGTAACCAGATGGCCCCCAAGCCTATCGCCCAGCCGGAGCGCCCGCTCGAGATTCACCTTCGCGCCGACGCCCAATTCGCCTAAGTTGGTTTTCGCCAGCGTCTCCGCCATCACGTCGGCGGTGAAACCTTTATCCTGCAAGCTCGTCACCGTCAGGCAGACACCGTTAACCGCAACGCTGTCTCCCAAGCGAAGGTTTTCCATTATCTTATCAGCCCCCACCACCAGCCGGGCCGAAACCGCCTGCCGGGTAACCCCCCTGATCTGCCCAAGTTCCTCGATTATACCGGTGAACAAGCGCACCCCGTCCCTTCCCAGAGCGGATAGGCCTCGATACAGAGGTCGCTCCCGAACTGGCGCAAATTTATCTCTTTAAGGCGAATCGCCCGGGATAGGTGCTCGATACCCCTCCCGCCAACCGGGCCGATGGCGCCGTGCCCGCCAATGATAAGGGGAGCGATAAACCAAATCAGCTTATCGACCAGCCCTTGGAGGAGAAAACTCGCGTTCACCGTGCTCCCACCTTCGACGAGGAGGCTCGTAATCTCCCGCTCTCCTAGGACAGAGAGCAGGAGCCCGAGGTCCACCGCCGGTCCGGGACCGCAGACAAGCACCTCCGCCCCAGCCTCCCGCAGCGCCACCACCCGGTCGCCCGGCGCCATCTCCGTCACGGCGATCAAAGTAGGCGCTTCCGACTCCTGGGTAAGCACCCGGGCCGTAAGCGGCGTCCGCGCGCGGCTATCCAAAATCACCCGCACCGGATCCCGCCCCCCTTTAGGTAAACGGGTGGTGAGGGAGGGATCATCTTGCAAAACGGTCCCGATACCGACTAAAATGGCGTCGCAACTGTCGCGGAGCTCGTGAACATAGCGCCGCGCTGCGGGACCGGTTATCCACTTCGACTCCCCCGTAACGGTGGCGATCTTCCCGTCAAGGCTCATCGCTGTTTTAAGGATCACGAAGGGCCGTCGGGTGGTGATGTACTTGATGAAGGCCTCGTTCAGCGCGCGCGCCTCTTTTTCCAGGAGACCGGTAGCGACCTCAATCCCCGCCTCGCGAAGCCGGGCAAAACCCTTTCCCGCCACCAGCGGGTTGGGGTCCGCCATCGCCGCTACCACCCGCTTGATCCCGGCGGCGATAATCGCCTCGGTGCAGGGTCCCGTCCGCCCCGTGTGGCAACACGGTTCGAGGTTAACATAGAGGGTAGCGCCCCGCGCCGCTTCCCCTGCCACCCTTAAGGCCTCAATTTCGGCGTGGGGCAAGCCCGCCTGGCGGTGAAATCCTTCACCGACCACTTGCCCGTCCCGCACAACCACGGCCCCCACTAGCGGGTTGGGACTAGTCCGCCCCCGCGCCCGCGCGGCAAGCTCAAAGGTCCGCCGGAGGTAATCTTCATCCGTCAGTGGCTCCGTCATAGATCTATCTTTCCGAAACCTTAAAATATACGGCTGTTGCCGAAATCTGTCGCCGAAAGCAGCGCTTCGGCGATTTGTAGTTTCATTATAGGTAGGATGGAGAGAAGGTGTCAAGCCAAACGAATCTGACGGACCGCATCAACCTGCTACACGAAACCTCAAAACCCCACCACCCCTGAAGCAGGACGAGCTACCAAACCAGCGAAAAATTCCGGCTCAGCGCCCACAGCACTCTGGTTAGCTGGGAGACCTTACCCTACAGGGCAGGGTAAATGGCTTTAGAAAACTCTGGTTCGGAGATCGGCAGTTTAATTCAGGAAGAACTACCGGCGGAGCCCGACCGCGCCCACGCAGCCACCTGCGGCCAACTCTCCGGCGTGACCAGCACGCGCCCGACAAAGGGGGCATCCCCAGGGCGGTTGACTTTGGCCCGGAGGGTGAAGACCAGGGAAAAGCCTTGCGTGCGAAGGATCCCGTCGGTGGTCGGAGTGCCGAAGCCGTAAGGATAGGCGAGGTAGCGCACCTTCATCCCTAGATGTTCTTCCAGACAAGCAATCCCTCTGGCTGTATCCTCGGCAAATAGTTTCTCCCTGCCCGGCAGGAGGAAGACGGGCTTTTTAGCCTGAGGATCCCAGTAGTGCCAGTAGTGCAGGTCGTAGGTGTGAAGTCCCACGGAGCAGAGGCCGCTTGCCACCATCTCCCGCACCTGCTCCCAGGAGCACATAGTAAACCCTTCCCATTCCTTGCCCACTTGGCTGGCTATTAAGAAGAGGAGAAAGGGAATCTGCCGCTCCTTTAGCACCGGAAAGGCCTTTTTGTAGACGCTCAGATCACCGTCATCGAAGGTCACCAGCGCAAGCTTGCCGGGAAGGTGCCGGCGCCCGCTTAGGAACTCCTCGGCTTCCCGCGGGGTGACGAAGCGTACCCCCGCCTGACGCAGGTAGTCAAGCTGTTGGGCGAACTCTCTGCGGCTTATGGCGTAGCGGGAGAATTCATTGGAGCGCCAGAAGAGGCGCCCCCAGTGGAGGGCCCAGGAGGGGAGCACCCGGTGGTAGCAGAGGACCACCAGGCCGTCCCCCTACAAAAGACTCTCTTCTGGCGCGCGAGGACTTTTCGATGTGGAGCAGCCGCCCAGGCAGAGAAGCAGGAGCAGGATGGGAAGAAGGAACCGGCGCACCTTCAGGCCACCCGCCTCCGCCCCAGAGATATCCTCTGGGGGCTTTTCCACCTGCCGGCCTGCGCGAGGCTACCGAAGAGCCCCCTGGGGCCGGTCCATACCACTGTTAGAGCCCCGAAGACGAAGAAGAAAAGGGGGTACCAAGGGACCCAGAAGATGGTGCGCCAGAGCTTGGGGTCGTAGCGGCGGTTGAGCACCAGAGCGGTGGCGATCTGGACGATACAGGCCAGCGATAGCATAGCTCCGTACCAGACCGGGACGAGGCTAAAGCCTAAAGGTGTGCTCCAGAGGGGCCGGGTGATAAGCCAGAGCAAGGTCCCGAAGACGAGAGCGAAGGACCAGAAGTAGCTTAAGACAAACTCCAGGTAGACGGGGTAGAGGTAGCGCCAGCGCCAGCGCGTGAAAATGTTTTTGTGGGTGCGCAGGAGGTGCCAGCCGCCGAGCGCCCAGCGTCGCCGCTGCTTCCAGTACTCCTTGAGCCTCGAAGGGCACTGGATGAAGGCCACCGCCTGGGGAGCGAACCACACCTCGTAAAACCGGCGCTGGATCTGCCAGGTGACGTCTATATCCTCGGTGGCGGTACGGGAAGAAAAGCCCCCCACTTCCCGTAGTACCTCTGTCCGGTAGGCGGCCACGCAGCCGGAGACGGTCAGCACCCGCCCCAGCACCCGCTGGGCGCGCTTGATGAGCCCGATGATGGAGGCAAACTCCGCTGCCTGGAGCTTTTCCAGGAGATTTTTACGATTCAAAGCTATGGGGTTTCCTGTCACCGCCCCCAGCCGCGGCTGGCGGCAGAAGGAGGCGACCAGGTACTTCAACGCCTGCGGCGTGAGCAAAGTGTCAGCATCGATCACTACAGTGATGGGGGTGGTGACGGCGGTGGCCAGGGCGCAGTTGAGCGCTTGGGCCTTGCCCTGGTTCTCTTCCAGCCGCAGGAGATAGAAGTTGGGGTTGGCAGACAGAAACCGCCTGATGACCTCCGCCGTCTCGTCGGTGGAAGCGTCGTCTATAAAAACCACCCGGTAATCGGGGTAGTCCAGGTACTGCAGGCAAGTGCAGGTAGCGGCGATGCTTGCCGCCTCGTTGTGGCAGGGTACGAGGACGGTCGCCGGCGGCCAGAGGTCGGGCCAGAAGCCCCTTTCTTTCTCTGGTTCCCTTTCCCGCCGCCACCAGAAGTAAAGTCCCGCCGTGACCCAGAGTACGCTCATGGCCCAGGGGTAGAGGAAGAGGTACCACCCCAGCACCCACAGGATGAGTTCCAGGGAGTTCACCGCTTTTCCCCCTTCAACCGCTCGACCTCTTCTTCCGCGAGGCGGGAGATCAGCTCGCCGTACACCCCGTGAGCCATAGCCCTCTCCAGAACCTCGGGGGTGATCACCTCGCCCGCAGTTACCACTACCTTGCCCGTCTCGTCCCGCAGATCTTCCCGGAGCTGCCGGCCGAGGAAGAGGGGCGCCTCGGGTAAATCTTTGTCTTTTTCCCCCTTGGTCGCCGCCGCTTCCGGGCAGCCGGAGCCTTTGGCTTCCAGGGTGGCCGCAGGCGCGGGTAGCTCCCGCAGTTCCTGCTCGAAGCGCTCCAGGACCTTTTTAACCTCCTGGGAGAACTCCTCCTCTATGAACCTGAGGTGGCGCCTCACCACCACGTAGAAGCGGTCGAGCAAGACCTGCATCTCGCGCTCGTAACCCCCCACCTTCTCTTTGAGGGCCTCCTGGTATCTCTTCCTCTCTTCCTCCAGCCTCCTGTACTCTTCCTGGGCCTCTGCCAGTAGC
>NZ_JBRAIN010000016.1:0-3688 GCF_052743955.1 Thermodesulfitimonas sp. | reverse complement strand
TCTCTTCCTCTCTTCCTCCAGCCTCCTGTACTCTTCCTGGGCCTCTGCCAGTAGCCGGCGTGCCTCTACCTGGGCTTCCGCCCGCAAGACGGTCGCTTCGTGCTTTGCTTCTTCCCTGGCCCTGCGAGCTGTTTCTTCTGCCCGCAGGAGGGCCGCCCGCAAGTTCTCCTCCTGGGCCCGGTAGCCGGCTACTACCTGCTCCAGGTGCTTTTTCTCCTGCTCCAGCCTTTTCAGCGCTTGAGTAGCCTTTTCCAGCAGCGCGTCTACTTCTCTGGGCGCGTATCCCAGCAAGGTACGGCGGAAGCGGGCTGATTCCAGTTGTCTCTCCAGATCTTCACTCACCGAGCTTTCCTCCTTTCAATCCAAGCCAGGAAGTGGCAGTTTCTGGATAGCCATCCTTCTCCCACCCAGCCATAAAGGTCTCCCAGACGCAAGAGGGCGGCAGCGCGGAGGAGGGGAGGCGCGTCTTCCGCTTGTAGAACCTGTTGTAACAGCTCTATAGTTCGGTGAGTCTCTCCTTTTTCAGCTAGCCGGATGGCACGGGAAAAAAGGCCACAGCAGCCTCCCTGCCGGGGTAAACTCGGGGAATAGAAAGAGACGGGCAGGGAGGCCTCAGGGAGAATTCCTGCCGCGGGAGAAGCGGTGCCCTAAGAGCCAGGGGCACAAGGTGCCGGCGGTTGCGGCGGTGGTAGCGGTGGTAGCAGTATAAGGACCAGAGGAATGCCGCCCACCCCAGAAGGACGGCCCACAAGGTAGCCAGCAATACGACGAAAACGGTAGTGAAGACGGCCTGGGGCACGAAGAGCTCCCGCAGCCACAGGCGGGCCAGGAGGTACCAGCCAACTGCTGTCAGGATCCACGTCAGGGCGCCCGCCAGTATCCCCCAGATTCCGAGCGTCAGTAATCCCAATAAAGAGAAGATTGCCCTTTTGTAAAGCGGTCTGCACCTGATCCTAACGCTTTCCATGACGAAAAAATTATAGCAAAATAGAAAAGTTTTGGTCAAACCGCAGTAGGGCTCTAAGCTAAAAAGTGTGAATTAAAGGAGGAGGCGGCCGAAGAGCCAAGGGATAGTTAAACACCCCACAATCCCAAAGGAGGCTCTCGACCGCCTATGAAACAGTGTATAGCGCAGCTTCTTGGATTGCAAGGAGGGGTTATCTACCAGGTCAAGATCGACTCAGGCAGGATTGAGGTATATGCCGGGCGACCGCAGAAGGAGGCGACCTGTCCCTTCTGCCGGACTCTTACCCGGCAGGTTCACGACCGGTCGCGTGAGTGGAGGCCGAAACTACACACCTGGTGTAACGGATTACCGGTTTACCTCTGGGTGCGCCCCCGCCGCTTCAAATGCCCGCGTTGTGGGAAGGTGTTCACCGAAAGGTTTCCGGGTATAAAACCCCGGGCCAGAAGAACTGCACCAGGCAGAAGCAGAGTGCCTCGAAAGCTTGAAAGACCGCAGCTTTCGCGGGGCGGCAGAAGTAGCAGGGGCAAGCCCCGGCGCCCTGCGCCGGCTACTTCTAAAGCAAGTGACCAATCAGGTGAAGATCGAAGAGGCCCTTGAAAGACCTGCCGGCTTTTGCTTTAAGCATTGACGAGCATAGTTTCAGGGGTCAGGACCTGATGATCACGGTCACCTGTGTGTGGCCCGAACGAAGGGCTTCTCGCCATTTTACCGGACGACCGGCTCAAAACTTTAGAGAAGTTTTTAAAGGGGTTGCCGGTTTCGGTGCGCAGGCGTAATCCTGGCGGTGTGCATCGACTTCAAAGACGGCTGGCGCAAGCTTATAAAGAAAGTGCCGCCTGGAGTTATTGTAGTAGTTGACCATTTTCACGCTCTTAAAGATGCTAACCGGCGTAGGGACGAGGCAAGGCTAATAGAGCAGCAAGTGATCGGGCAGCGCATACCGCGCTGGCCCCTGGTAAAGAACGAAGAGGATCTGACCGCGCACCAGGCAGCCCAGCTGGCCATGATCAGGAGGCGCTACAAGAACGTTGCCCATTTTCATTGGGCCAAGGAGCAGCTACGTGATGTCTATCGCGCTTCCTGCCGGAAGGAGGCGGAAGCACACCTTTACCGTCTGATCTTCTACACGCGGGAGACGAGCGACGTTGCGCTGGTTCAATGGGGAAGAACGCTTCGTAGCTGGAGGGAAGAGATTCTCGCTTATCACGAACGGTTACACCGAGGGTGTCCATACTAAAATCAAGCTCCTTAAGCGGATAAGTTACGGTTTTCGGAACCGCGGGGTCTATGTGCGGAAGATGCTCTTAGCTTTTCTCCCCTTGGCTTGGCTAATCTCCTCTCCACACTTCTTGACCTAGAGCCGAGGCACTACACAACAGCCCCGGAAGCAGGAACAACCCAATAAGGGCTCAAAACTTTATGAGTTTTGCCGAAATCAAGAAGGAAGAGGCATCAAAATCTCCGAAACTATAGCAAGAGGTAAAAACATGCCTGCACCGAGGGGATATAAGCCTCCAGACAACAACAGGAAGGCTTTTTCCGTAGCCCTGCGTCTGTTATTCTTTATCTCCATTGTTCAGGGCGCTATCTGCCTTATCTGTACTTTTCTTCTCGCCCACTATGAAAGACTAAGCCTTTTCGACTCCTTTTACCTCATCCTTATTACGCTTACCACCGTCGGTTACGGCGACATTTACCCGGTTACCACGGCAGGTAAGATAATTATAATCTTTCTGCTCTTCACCGGCGTTGGCTACGTCTGGCTTGCACTCTCCGTTCTTGTGGCCACGCTGGTCGAAGGCCACCTGATCCATTTCTGGAGGGAAAAACAGATGGAACGCAAAATCGCTAAACTCAAAAACCACGTTATTGTTTGCGGCTTCGGCCGGACCGGAACCGCGGCCATTAAACAACTGGAACGCGAAGGCGCATCAATCGTAGGGATAGATCACGACGAACACTACGTCGAGCTGATGAAAGAGCGCGGCTACTTGGTTATTCTCGGTGATGCCACTGAAGACGAAATCCTTAAAGCCGCGGGGATAGAACGGGCCCGCAGCATCATCTCGGCGCTTCCCAACGACTCAGCCAACATCCTCATTACTATGGCCGCGAAGGATTTAAATCCGCGCATCCGCGTTGTCGCCCGCGCCGACCGCCCTGAGAACATTGCCCGCCTCAAGCGCGCAGGCGCCGACTGGGTAACTGCCGTTGGTATCGCCGGAGGCGCCCGGCTCGCGCTGGCCGCCGTTAAACCCGCGACGATCGATTTCATTCACAGCATTCTCGAACGACGCCACCCGGATTACAAGCTCGA
Source organism: Thermodesulfitimonas sp. (assembly GCF_052743955.1). Classification (NCBI taxonomy): domain Bacteria; kingdom Bacillati; phylum Bacillota; class Clostridia; order Thermoanaerobacterales; family Thermoanaerobacteraceae; genus Thermodesulfitimonas; species Thermodesulfitimonas sp. Next base: position 404 of record NZ_JBRAIN010000016.1, on the reverse strand, counting down.
AGAAATCTTGATCGAAGAAAAGTCGCCCCTTGCCGGAAAACTCGTACGTGACTCCCGCCTTAAGGAAGATTACGGTTCCCAGCTCCTGGCCATCATCCGCAACGGAACCACGATCGCCAATCCCGACATTAACGAGACAATCTTACCTGGTGACGTGATTATTGTTTTCGGGGTGATAAATAAACTAAACCTTCTCGAAACTTCTCCTGGTGCCGCGTGCCCTCCCAAGCCAGAATAGGTCCGACAGGAAAATTCTCAACCTCCAAACCAGCCGCACGCTTTCGCCTTCCGGCTCCCCAAAAAAACCGAGTAGGAGGGGGTGACAAGCCCCCCCCGTCCTCTCACACCACCGTACGTGAGGTCTCTGAAAAACCAGCTTAAAAAATAACCCATCATTTCTGAAG